>JAKBCG010000404.1 GCA_021808035.1 Pseudomonadota bacterium | reverse complement strand
GAGCGGCTGGCGCAGCGAGGCGCCCTGGCCGAAGCCGATCGCGAGCGGCAGCGCGCCGACCACCGCCGCGGCGGTCGTCATCATGATCGGCCGCAGGCGCAGCACCGCCGCGTCGTGGATCGCGCGCTTCGCGTCGAGCCCCTCCTCGCGCTGGGTGTGCACCGCGACGTCGATCATCATGATCGCATTCTTCTTCACGATGCCGATCAGCAGGATGATCCCGATCAGCGCGATCACCGAGAACGGCGTGCCGAACAGCAGCAGCGCGAGCGTCGCGCCGATCCCGGCCGACGGCAGCGTCGAGAGGATCGTGATCGGATGCACGGTGTTCTCGTACAGGATGCCGAGCACGATGTAGACCGCGGCCAGCGCCGCGAGGATCAGCAGCGGCATCGTCGCCATCGACTCCGCATAGACCTTGCCGGCGCCGGCGAAGCTGCCGCGGATCGTCGCCGGCATCTGGATCCGCCGCATCGCGCGATCGATCGCGGCCGCGGCGCCGCTCAGCGAGCCGCCCGGCGGCAGGTTGAACGACATCGTGACCGCGACCAGGCCGCCCTGGTGGTTCACCTCGGTCGCGGTGCGGCTCGTCGAGAACGTCGCCATCGCCGACAGCGGCACCATCGTCTCGGGCGCGGTGCTGTCCGCGCTGCCGGTCGAACCGCCACCGCGGCTGTTCGCGATGCTGTTGGTCGCCGCGTTCGCCTGCGCGTTCGCGTTGCGGGCGTTGGTGCCCGTCGTGCTGGCGGAACGCGGGACGATCGCGGTGAACGGGAGCGTACCGCTCACGGTGCCGAACGGCGCCTGGCTTTGCGCGGTGCCGGTCGGGTTGCCGGCCGCGGTGCTGAGGCGGATCCGGTTCAACATCGACGGATACTGCCAGTATCGGGGTGCGACCTCCATCACCACGAAGTACTGGTTGAACGGATTGAAGATCGTCGACACCGTGCGCTGGCCGAACGCGTCATAGAGCGCGTCGTCGATCTGGTTAGGCTCGAAGCCGTAGCGGCGCGCGGTCCGTCGGTCGATGTTCACGAAGGTCTGCAGGCCGTTGCGCTGCATGTCGGTGTTCACGTCGGTGATCGCGGAGCGATCCCGGGCGAGCGCGGCGACGAGCTTCGGCACCCACTCGTACAGCGTCTTGGTGTCGTCGCTGGTCAGCGTGTACTGGTATTCGGCCGCGGACTGCCGCCCGCCGATGTGCAGGTCCTGCACGGCCTGCAGGAACAGCCGGGCGCCGGACACGCGCCGCAGTTTCGGTCGCAGCCGCGCGACGACCCGCTGGGCGCTGATGCGCCGCTCGGCGAGGGGCTTCAGCCGCACGTAGACGTTCGCGGTGTTCAGCGCCTGGCCGCCGGTGAAGCCGATCACCGACGCGACCGCCGGGTCCGCCTGCACGATCGCCTGCAACTCCTGGAGTTTCTTCGTCATCGCCTGGAACGAGATGCTCTGGTCGGCGATGATCTGGCCCATCAACATCCCGTCGTCCTGCTCCGGGAAGAACGTCGACGGCACGAGCCTGAACAGCACCACGTTCAGCGCGAGCATCGCGATCAGCAGCACCCCGACCAGCAGCGAGTGGTCGAGCACCGCGGTCAGCGAGCGCGAATACGCGGCCTTGAAGCGCTCGAACGCGTGCTCCGACCAGGCCGCCCAGCGGGCGTTCGAGTGCAGCGCGGCGCCGCCCCGGAGCGTGTATGCGCACATCGCGGGCGTCACGGTCAACGACACGAACAGCGAGATCAGGATCGCGATCGACAACGTGACCGCGAACTCGTGGAAGAGCTTCCCGACGATCCCGGGCATCAGCAGGATCGGGATGAACACCGCGATCAGCGACAGGCTCATCGAGATCACGGTGAAGCTCACCTCGGCGCTGCCGCGCACCGCGGCCTCGTGCGGCGCAACCCCCGCCTCGATGTGCCGGACGACGTTCTCCAGAACGACGACCGCGTCGTCGACGACGAAGCCGGTCGCGATCGTGAGCGCCATCAGCGACAGGTTGTCGATGCTGTAGCCGAGCAGGTACATCGGTCCGAACGAACCGACGATCGACAGCGGCAGCGCGACCGCGGGAATCAGCGTCGCCCGCGGCGAGCGCAGGAACGCGAACACCACGCCGATCACGAGCACCACCGCGAGCAGGAGCGTGCGTTCGGTGTCGTTCACCGCCGCGTTCACCGACTGCGAGCGGTCGATCGCGACGTGCACCCGGATGCTCGGCGGCAGCGTCGCCTCGACCGACGGCAGGACGCGCTTGATCTTGTCGACGGTGTCGATGATGTTCGCGCCGGGCAGCGGAAACACGATCACGCCGACCGTCGGCTGGCCGTCGTAGAGCCCGGCATTGCGGATGTTCTCGTTCGAGTCGATCACCGCGGCGACGTCGTGCAGCAGCACCGGTGCGCCGTTGCGGTAGGCGATCACGAGGTTGCGGTAGTCGGCCGCCTTCGTCGCTTGATCGTTCGAAACCACGACGTAGCGCCGGTTGCCCTGGTCGAGGTAGCCCTTCGCGCTGTCGGCGTTGGCGGCGGCGAGCGCCGCGCGCACGTCCTCGAGCCCGATCCCGTAGGCGGCGAGCTTG
>JAKBCG010000403.1 GCA_021808035.1 Pseudomonadota bacterium | reverse complement strand
GCGCTGTTCTCGATCGATCTGCATGAAGATCAGACGAGAATCGTCGCCCGTGCCGATACCCAGCTGACGCAATGGATCGTCGATGCCCAAGGTCGCGTCGCCGCATCCTACGAGTACCAAGTGCGAGGAAGGGACCAAGGCGATTGGATACTCAGGGTACGCCACCAAGGCGGCCTGCGGCGGATCGCATCGGGCACGGCCGTCCTCGACCCGCCCGTCCTCGTCGGGTTCAGTTACGACGACAAATCACTGATCGTCGCGTTCGACACGCCTCGGGGATGGGCCTGGAAGCCCCTGCGTCTCGCGGACGACTCCTGGGGTGCCCCGCTCGCCTCGGGAGAGGATTTCTATGAACCCACTCACAACCCGTTGACCGGGCAGATCATCGGTGGCGTTCTCGACCGATCGAATCCACGGCAAGTGTTCTTCGACCCCGCGCTCGAGGCGAAATGGTCGGCCCTGGTCAGCGCCTATGCCGGTGACCGGGTCGATCTCGTCTCTTATTCCGACGATCTCGAGCGGTTCGTGGTCCGGGTCTTTGGTCCGCACCACGGTGACCGTTACCTGCTGGTCGATTGGCATACCGTGGACGCGTACCCGATCGGAAACGTCTATCAGGGTCTGTCGACGTACGCCCAGGTCCAGCCGATCACCTATCGGGCTGCCGATGGTCTGCAGATCTCCGGTTTCCTGACGCTGCCGCCGGACCGACCCGCCAAAGACCTGAGTCTCGTCGTGTTGCCCCACGGCGGTCCCGCGGCGTCGGACGACGGCGATTTCGACTGGTGGGCGCAGGCACTCGCCTCGCGTGGTTACGCGGTGTTGCAACCGAACTACCGGGGCTCGAACACCACCGATTCACTGCTGCGCGCCGGCTTCGGGGAGTGGGGTCGGAAGATGCAAACGGATCTCTCCGACGGCGTGCACTACCTCGTCGGCCGCGGCATCGCGAACCCAAAGCGGGTCTGCATCGTCGGCAGCAGCTACGGCGGGTACGCGGCGCTCGCGGGCGTGACCATTCAGACCGGCATCTATCGCTGCGCGGCGTCGGTCGCCGGCATCTCCGACCTCGCGAAGTTCCTCGAGTGGACCAACGCGAAGATGATGGCGAACCGCAACGTGTTCACGCGCTACTGGGATCGCTACCTCGGCGTCACGGGTCCGAAGGATCCGCGCCTGCAATCGATTTCGCCGATCGATCACGTCAGCGCAGTCTCGGTTCCGGTCCTGCTGATCCACGGACGCGACGACGTCGTCGTTCCGTACTCGCAGAGCAAGGAAATGGCCGAGGCGCTGAAGCGTGCCGGCAAATCGGTGCAGCTGATCAGCTTGCCGCACGAGGATCATTGGTTGTCCCACAGTGCGACCCGCGAGCAAATGTTGGAGGCCGTCGTACACTTTCTCGAGCGCAACGATCCGCCCGGCTGACGCGGTTCGCGCGGGTGCGGATGACGGACGCACGCGGCGGTATCGCCGGGTTCAGCCGGACTTCGACCGCGACAGGTGATCGGCAGCCCGAGACCCGAAGGCCGCGCGAATCCCCCGGTGCGCTGCGCGATAACCGCGGTCGACCGTCGCAAATCTCGTGCCGACGAGCGCGTGCAGCCTCGGCAATGCGTGAAACGGGACTCCCGCGACGAGATGATGCTCGGCGTGGTAATTCATGTTCCAGAAAAGATAGCGCAATGGTGCCGACGCGAGCGTCGTACGGGTGTTCGTCCAGGGGTCCGCGATTCGCGGACATCCGGTGTGCTCGGCGAGCAGCAGATAGCGCAACGCGGGCTGGCCGAGGAGCGCGGGACCCACCCAGAGCGTCAGCGGCCAGGTCGTTCGAAAAAGCGTCGCACCGAGCACCATGAGTGCGTAGGCGCCGGCATAGCAACGCGCCTCGCGCACGATCGAAGGTCGCGATTCCGGCGAAATCCAACTGCGCTCCGCCTGTCCGGCGGCGGTCTCGAACAGTTCTCGGAGGTTGGCCATCCACACCGGAATGCCGGTCAGCCGCCAGGCATATCGCGTCGCGGTCAACGTCTTGCCATCGGCGAGTTCGGGGTCACGTTCGGGATCCTGCGCGTGCCGGTGATGCGCCAGGTGGAATGCGCGGAACGCTTTCGGCGGCAGTACGAGTACGAACCCGGCGACGATGCCGACGACTCGGGTTGGCCACCGCGATCGGAACGGCGTCGCGTGCGTCGCCTCGTGATGCGGTGCGAACAACAGGACCTCGAAAAGACCGAGCAGCGCCATTGCTGGCCAAAGCCAGGGCGTGCCACGGGCGGCCAGCACGCCCACGGCGGCCGCGCCAATGAGCCCGAGGTGGACGGCGAGGCGTCGCAAGCCCGGGCCATCGGATCGTCGCAATAGGGTTCGCAGTTCGTCGGGGGGAACCGGTATCGACATCACCGGCGAAACTGCGCCGAACGAACCTATGCGTCAAGGACCGAGGTGCGCGGTGTCGTGGTCACGACCTGACCCGCGCCCGCGCGTGCTGCCGGATGTAGGTGGTCATCGGCGTGAAGACTCGTCTTCGTCGCACGATCCCGGTCGCATGCGGTCGCCGCCGGCCCAGGTATGCAACCGCCGGCAGGC
>JAKBCG010000402.1 GCA_021808035.1 Pseudomonadota bacterium | reverse complement strand
CTCGGTCACCGGGATCGCACGATGCTGGAGGTCCTGTATGCGACCGGGCTGCGGGTGTCCGAACTCGTGAACCTGAAGCACAGCCAGGTGAACCTCACCCAGGGCGTGATGCGCATCGTCGGCAAGGGCAACCGCGAGCGGCTGATTCCGCTTGGTGAAGAGGCGGTCGGCTGGCTGCAACAGTTCACCGCCGGTCCCCGGCTCGAGATCCTGCTCGAGCGGCAGACGGATTACCTGTTCCCGACCCGCCGCGGCGACCGGATGACGCGGCAGGCGTTCTGGCACATCATCAAGCGGTATTCGCGCAAGGCCGGAATCGCGAAGGAACTCTCGCCGCACACGCTCCGGCACGCGTTCGCGACGCACCTGCTGAACCATGGAGCGGACCTGCGGGTCGTGCAGATGCTGCTCGGCCACAGCGACCTGTCGACGACCCAGATCTACACCCACGTCGCGCGCGAGCGCCTCAAGGAACTTCACGCCCAGCATCATCCGCGCGGCTGAGCGGTCCCCGGTGACCCGGACCGCGCCAGGCGCCCGGCGCCCGGCCGCGTCTCAGCGCTCGAGCATCTTCAGCTTGTCGGGAACGCCTTCCCACTGCTTCGCGTCGCCCGGCGCCGCGCGCTTCTCGTTGATCACCGGCCATTGCTTCGCGAGCTCGGCGTTCAGCTGCTTGAAGGCTTCCTGGCCGGCGGGGATCTCTTCCTCGGACACGATCGCCTCGACCGGGCACTCCGGTTCGCAGAGCGTGCAATCGATGCACTCGTCGGGGTCGATCACGAGGAAATTCGGGCCCTCGTGGAAGCAATCGACCGGGCAGACCTCGACGCAATCGGTGTACTTGCACTTGATGCAGTTTTCGGTGACCACAAACGCCATGGCGTTCCCTTCTGATGTGTTGCCGTGGGATGGCCGCGTATTTTGCCACAGCGCCGCGCGGGCGGGTGTCAGCGCTTCAGCGGCTGGTGCAGCTCGGTGAAGTGGTGCGTCTCGCGCCCGGCCGCGCGGTCCGCGAGATAGCGGCGCAGGGTGAACTCGCCGCTCGGAAACGCGAGATCCTCCCAGGGGATCTCGCGTTCCTCGACCAGCCGCACCTCGAGGCTCTCGGGCCCCGCGGCGTAGCGCGGCGCGAGCATCCGCGCGCGGAACATCACGTGGACCTGCGCCGCATGGGTCACGCTCACCACCGCGAGCAGCGAGCCGATCTCGACGTCGGCCTGGGCCTCCTCCTGGCACTCGCGCCGTGCCGCCTGCTGCATCGTCTCGCCGATCTCCATGAAGCCGGCCGGCACGGTCCAGAAGCCGAGTCGCGGCTCGATCGCGCGCCGGCACAACAGGATCCTGCCTTCCCATTCCGGGACGCAGCCGAGCACCAGCAACGGGTTCTTGTAGTGCACCGTTCCGCAGGCGGCGCAGACGAAACGGGGCAGATGATCACCCGGCGGGACCTTGGTGACGACGGCGGCGCCGCAGTTGCTGCAGAAGTTCAAAACTGAAGACGTCCTTGGCGAGCGGAGGGGGAGCTGGTGCCCGGAGAGGGAATCGAACCCACACGATGTCACCACCACCGGATTTTGAGTCCGGCGCGTCTACCAGTTCCGCCATCCGGGCAGGCCAGCACCGGCAGTATATGCGAATGGCGGTATTGTTAGTATTGGCCGCCTGATGCGCCGCGACGAATTCCACTACGACTTGCCACCCGACCGGATCGCGCAGACGCCGGCCGAGCCGCGCTCGGCGAGCCGCTTGCTCGCGCTGGACGGCGAGACCGGCGGTTCGCGGGATCTCGCGTTCACCGACCTGCCGAGCCTGCTCGAGGCGGCCGATCTGCTGGTGTTCAACGACACCCGCGTGGTGCCGGCGCGGGCGATCGGCCACAAGCCGAGCGGCGGACGGGTCGAGGTCCTCCTCGAGCGGATCGTGGGCGGGAGCAGGGCGCTCGTGCAGGCTCGCGCGAGCAAGCCGCTGCGCGCGGGAACGTCCGTGGAGTTCGCCGGCGGGGATCGCGCCCGGGTGCTCGGGCGGGCGGGCGACCTGTTTCGGCTCGAGTTCTCCCGCCCGGCGCTCGAGTTCTTCGAGACGCATGGCGCGGTCCCGTTGCCGCCGTACATCGACCGGGCACCGGACGACGCGGATCGCGAGCGCTACCAGACGCTCTATGCGCGCGTCCCCGGCGCGGTCGCCGCGCCGACCGCCGGACTGCATTTCGACGAGACCGTGTTCGCGGCGCTCGATGCGCGCGGGATCCGCCGCGAGTTCCTCACGCTGCACGTCGGCGCGGGCACCTTCGCACCGGTCCGCGCGGAGGACGTCGAGCAGCACTCGCTGCATACGGAACTCGTCGAGGTCCCTGAGCGCGTCTGCGCGGCGATCGAGCGGACCCGCGCGGCCGGCGGACGGGTCGTCGCGGTGGGCACGACCGTGGTCCGGGCCCTCGAGACCGCCGCGGCCACGGGCGTCGTCCGGCCGTTCGCGGGCGAAACGAGGATCTTCATCAAGCCCGGGCACCGGTTCCGGGTGGTCGACGCGATGATCACGAACTTCCATCTGCCGGAGTCGACCTTGCTGATGCTGTGCGCGGCGTTCGTCGGCCGCGAG
>JAKBCG010000401.1 GCA_021808035.1 Pseudomonadota bacterium | reverse complement strand
GAACAACATCGCGATCCGCGGGATCGCCTCGACCGGCGGCGCCGGCACGACCGGAATCTACATCGACGACACGCCGATCCAGATGCGCGCGCTCGCGTTCAATCCCGACGAGGCGCTGCCGCAGACCTTCGATATCCAGCGCGTCGAGGTGCTGCGCGGCCCGCAAGGGACGCTCTTCGGCGCCGGTTCCGAAGGCGGCACGGTGCGTTACATCACCACGCCGCCGAGTCTGACGCGAAGCAGCATCTACAGCCGCGACTCGATCGAGTACACGCAAGGGGGCGCGCCGAGCTACGAGGCGGGCATCGCCGGCGGGATGCCGATCATCCCCGGCAAGCTCGGCGTGCGCGCCGACGTCTGGTACCGGCGCGACGGCGGGTACATCAATCTGATCGATCCGGTGACCCTCGCGAACGTCAGCAGCAATGCGAACTACGCCGACACCTCCTTGTTCCGGCTCGCCGCAGTCTGGGCGATCAACGACCACTGGCGCGTGACGCCGACGTTCTACTATCAGGACCGTTATTCGGGGAACACCAACGACTATTGGCCGCTCTACAGCAACGCGGGCAAGGACCGCTACGTAAGCGCCGATCCGACCCGCCGCGGCCGCCCCGACCGGTTCTACCTGCCGTCGCTGAAGATCGTCGGCCACTTCGCCGGGTTCGACGTGATCTCGAACACCGCGTACTACCACCGCAAGGAGACGAGCGGCTACGACGGCACGATCTACAATCTCGGCTTCTACCAATCCTTCGAGGTGTTCAATTCCTACGTGAACGGTTACCCGCTGCTGCTCGACGGTGCCGGATTGCACCTGCCGGCCGGCGCGACCAACTATCGCTCGCCGGCGACGGTCGACAACGGCCAGCAGAACCTGGTCGAGGAGCTGCGCTTCCAGTCGAACGACGCGAGTTCGCCGCTCACCTGGACCACGGGCCTTTTCTTCAGTACCGACCGGCAGAGTTATCTCGAGCAGATCCACGACCCGTTGCTCAATGAGCTGACCCAGGCGTACGTCGGCTCGCCGTACGGGAGCGTGTTCTGCAACTACAATGCGGTGACCCAGACCTGCGGCGGGCCGATCCTCTACGATCCGCGCTTCCCGAACGATTCGTACTTCCTGCAGACCTTCGCGGACGACAAGCAGTACGCCTGGTACGGCGAGGCGACCTACGCATTCACGAAGCAGTGGAAGCTCACGCTCGGCGCGCGCGAATCGCATACCCAATATTCGTTCAACACCCTGACCGGCGGACCGCAGCTGTTCCTGGCTCCGCAGACCGGCAGCGGCGGCAAGAGCGAGAACGCGTTCACGCCGAAGGTGAGCATCGCGTACCAGCATGACCCGGACAACCTGTACTACGCGACCTATGCGAAGGGTTTCCGCCCGGGCGGCGCGAACAACCCGGTGCCGTACGCCGCTTGCGCCGGCGACTTCAACAACTTCGGCATCAAGGCGGCGCCGCAGACCTTCAGCTCCGACAGCGTGAACAGCTACGAGATCGGCGCGAAGAACAACTACGAAGACCGGGTGAAGCTCGCGACGAGCGTGTACTACATCCAGTGGAACAACATCCAGCAGACCGTGGTACCGCCGATCTGCCAGATCTCGTTCATCGCGAACCTCGGCAAGGCGGTCGCGAAAGGCTTCGACTTCCAGGCCGACGTCGCGCTGACCGATCACTTCACCGCCCAGATCACCGCGGGCTACACCGATGCGCGCTACACGCAGAATGCGCGTTTCTCGGCGATCGAGGCCTCGCCGATCGTGAGCCAGGGCGATGCGGTCACCGGCCAGAGCGGCCAGCCCGGCGCGCCGGTCACCGGCTCGGTCGGCTTGCAGTACAACTTCCACCTGTTCAACCGCGGCACGTTCGTGCGCTTCGACGACGAGTACCAGGGGCGGGCGAAGTGGCTCTCGCCGCAACAGGACGCCGGCACCCAGCAGTTCGACCCCGCGAACTACGTGCTGAGCTCGACGAACTTCATGTCGGTGCGCGCCGGGATCCTGATCGGCGACTGGCGGGTCGAAGCCTTCATCAACAATCTCGCCGACAGCAACACGATCACCAACTACCATTGGTCGATCGATCCGGGCGTCTGCGGCTCGGCGGGTGGCCCGCCGGTCTCGCCCGCCTGCGAGTCGGCGACGCGTCTGCAGCGCGACTGGACGTTCCGGCCGCGCACCTTCGGACTGACCTTCATCTACCGCCACTAGTCGCCTCGCCGGCGTGGGTCGAGCACTCGCCGGCATGACGATGCCTTGCTCCCCGGGACGCAGCACGCTGCGTCCCGGGGACGGGTTGCACCGTCCCGACCTCGGTGCTATTTTCCGATACAAGAAATTTATATGACGATATAGCGGGGAGTTGACCGATGCCGACCGCGCCGACGTCGATGCCGAGCGGGATTCGTACCACCCTGCGGCGACGCCGCGGCATCGCGGGCATCGCGCTCGCGGCGGTCGGCGCCGCGAGTCTCGCCACTCCCGGGACCGCGGCCCGCGCGGCCGGAACGGGCGGCGGCAACGCGCTGCAGGAGATCGTGGTCACCGCGACCCGGCGCGCCGAGAGCATCAGCAAGGTGCCGATCAGCA
>JAKBCG010000400.1 GCA_021808035.1 Pseudomonadota bacterium | reverse complement strand
TGCGCAGGGCGCGCGAGCTGTGCAGCCGATACGGAACACTGCTGGTCGCCGACGAGGTGCAGACCGGCCTCGGCCGAACGGGTGCGATGTGGGGCGTCGATCACAGCGACGTGGCGCCGGACATCCTGTGCCTGGGTAAATCGCTCGGTGGCGGCGTGATGCCGTTGTCGGCGTTCGTGTCGACACCGGCGATTTGGGAATGCCTGGTGCCGAACCCCGTGATTCATTCGACCACCTTCGGCGGCAATCCGCTCGCCTGCGCGGCCGGGATCGCCGCGGTCAACGTGACCCTCGAGGAAGACCTGCCCGGGCAGGCGGCCCGGAAAGGGGAATGGTTCTTGCGCGCGCTCGGGCAGATGCAAGCCCGGTATCCGCAGGTGCTGTCGGAATCGCGCGGCAAGGGCTTGTTGCTCGGGCTCGAATTTCCGTCCGATTCGATCGGCTATCGTTTCGCCGCGACCCTGTTCAAGCGGGGTGTGCTCGTCGCGGGCACTTACTCGAAGGCGCGCACGATTCGGATCGAGCCGGCGCTCGGCATCGCGGACGAGCTGCTGCAGGAGGTCTTGAATCGAATCGAGGACACGGTGAAGGAGATCGCGGTGTCGATGCAACCCGGCGACCGTACCGGTGCCGCCGCGCATCCGACCCCGCAACGCTCATCGGCGGAGCTCGTGACCTCGGATCACGGGTAACGCCGATCGGAGGACGTTCAATCGGGGGCGTTCAGTCGGAGGATGCGAGGAACAGCGAGGAGTGCAGCCAGTGCGGGTCGGGGTAGTAGCCGACCAGCACGGTCGCTCCCCGGATTAGTTTCACGATCGCGCTCTCCACCTTGGCGCTCAGCGCGAAGCAGCCCCAGCTTCGGCCGAGGCGGCCGTGGTCTTGCGCGAACGTCCTGCTCACGTACCAGGCGCTGTGGATCACGATGTCGCGCCGGTACGCCGCGCCGTTGAACTGCGGGTCGAGGCCATGGAGGCGCAACGAGTATCCGTGCGCGCCGTAGTAAGTGCTGCCCGTCAAATACACGCCGAGGCTGCTCGCATCCGTTCCCGGCTGGTTGGAGAAGTGCGTCGCGAACTTCAGTCCGCTGCCCTTGCCGTGAGCGACGTAGGTGTAGAAGAGCACCTTCCCGGTCTGCACGTTCGCGACCGCCAGCCGTTTCACGTCGGACGGCAGTGAGTAATCGATGATCGTGACGATCGGTTTGTGGGTCAGGTGCTGCTGCGCGGCGTGATAATACGCGCTGATCGCGGTCTCGATCGCTCGAGGGCTGATGTTCGGCGCCTGCGCGCGAATCGCATTCACGAGCGATGTCGGCTGGCTGCCGGTTCGCGGGGCCGCATGCGCCGAGATCGCGACGAACACGCAGCAGAGCACCGCGCAATAGATGGCCCGAGGCCCGGCGACCGGCGCCATCCGGCGGACACGTAGCATCGGTCGATTCATCGAGCGTTCCACCTCACGAGGTTTTCCCACTTCGCGTCGCCGGCGCGAAAACATCCGCGCGCGATCGCATCGCAATCGATGCCGGAACAGCCAGGGAGGGGCATCGCCTGGGGATCGGCCGACGCCGAGTTCCGTACTGGCGCTTATACCCGGCCGCGGCCTGGATTGCAAATGTGCGTGTGCGGGAGGGTCAACCCGCGCACCCGGAGGCCGGGCGATCGCTCAGGTCCGCGAGCAAAGCCGGGAGGCTCATCGGCATGCCGACGATCATCCGCACCGAGGCCTTTTTTCGGCTGCAGTAGACCAACGCGGGGGTTCCGTCGATTCCCGCCTTCGCGATCAACGCATTGTTCGCGGCGATGGCGGCGATCGAATCCGGCGCGGGATGCGCCTTCGCGATCGGATAGCCGCCTTCCTCGCGCGCCACGTCGAATCCTCGCTGATCCTGGGCCAGTGCCGCCAGCGGGTTGGGCGCGGAGAGGATCGCGGCCGCGCGCTGGGCGCTGTCGCGCTTGACCACCCCGACCATCACGAAGCGAACCCGCAGTTCTCCTTTGAGCACGTGCGGCATGATCTGGTCGTAGAGCAGGTGGCAAAAACTGCAGTTCGGATCGATGAACGCGGTGAGTATCGGCCCCCGGCCCGGCGTCACGATCGCCCGGGCCGCGGGAAGGCTCGCGCGGCGAAGCGATTCGGTCGGACTGAACTGCAGTCCCATCGCGAATTTCGCGGTGGTGTTCAGGTCGTTGCCGGCCGCATCGATCAGCGTGCCGGCGAGGATCGCGTTGCGATCCGGCGTCACCCAGAGGATCGACGCGGAATTCGGATCACCCTTCGCGCCGACGACCACACCGTAGAGACCGTGAGGACCGGCGAAGACGCGGCGTGCCTCGAGGTGACCGGCGCTGGCGCCGGTCACCAAGCGCTGTGCTTGCGCCAGGCTGAACGCGCGCGGCGGCGCCGGGGCGCGCGCGGGCCGGTTCGCCGCAGCCGCGACTGCGAGGGCGCCGGAAAATCCGATCGCGATCGCGCAAGATACGATCGTGCGCATCGTTCGTCGGACTCGCGGCGTCGCGCCGGAGTCGATCCGCTCGTGGTTCCTGTTCCGGGAATCGACCATGTCTCACGCCTCGACTTCGAACGGTTGACTCGGGGC
>JAKBCG010000399.1 GCA_021808035.1 Pseudomonadota bacterium | reverse complement strand
GCGCGGCGTTCGTCGGCCGCGAGAGGATCCTCGCCGCCTATGCCCACGCGGTTCGCGCGGGCTACCGGTTCTTCAGCTACGGGGACGCGAGCTTCCTCACCCCCCGCCGCGCGGCGCTCGAGCGGCCGTGAGCCCGCCGGCGATGCAATTCGCGCTGCTCGCGACCGACGGGGAAGCGCGCCGCGGCCGGCTGCGGTTCGCGCGGGGAACGGTCGAGACACCGGCATTCATGCCGGTCGGCACCTACGGCACCGTGAAGGCGATGACGCCGGAGGAGCTCGAAGCGGTCGGGGCCGAGATCATCCTCGGCAACACCTTTCATCTGTACCTGCGTCCCGGCCTCGAGGTGATCGAGGCGCACGAGGGGTTGCACCGCTTCACGCACTGGCGCCGGCCGATCCTCACCGATTCCGGCGGCTTCCAGGTCTGGAGTCTCGCCGCGATGCGCACGATCGACGAGGACGGCGCCCGGTTCCGCTCGCCGGTCGACGGCGCGGCGGTGTTCCTGTCGCCGGAGGAGTCGATGCGCATCCAGCGGGTGCTGCGCTCGGACGTCGCGATGAGCTTCGACGAATGCACGCCGTACCCGGCGACCGAGGCGCAGGCCCGCGAGTCGATGGAACGGTCGATGCGCTGGGCGTCGCGCGGCTTCCAGGCGTACTACCGCGACGACCCGCCCGGGACCTTGTTCGGGATCGTCCAGGGCGGCGTGCATCCGGCGCTGCGCCTCGCGTCGCTGGAGGCGCTCGAGCGGATCGGCTTCGCAGGTCTCGCGATCGGCGGGCTCGCGGTCGGGGAGAGCGAACACGAACGCGAACGGGTGCTCGAGGCGCTGTGTCCGCGGATGCCCGCTGGAAAGCCCCGCTATTTGATGGGTGTCGGACGGCCGGAGGACATCCTCGAGGCGGTGCGTCGCGGCGTGGACCTGTTCGATTGCGTGATGCCGACGCGGCATGCCCGCAACGGGCACCTGTTCACCCGGGCGGGTGTCGTGAACATCCGCAACGCCGTCCATCGCGAGGACACCGGACCGGTCGAGGACGGCTGCGGGTGCTACACCTGCCGCCACTACAGCCGCGCCTACCTGCGCCACCTCGACCGGTGCAACGAGATCCTCGGGTCCCGGCTGAACACGATCCACAACCTGTTCTTCTACCAGCGCCTGATGCGGGAGATCCGGGAGGCGGTCGCGGCCGGCGGACTCGACGCCTACGCCCGCGCGTTCTACGCCGCGCGCGGCGGCGTTTCGGTATAATCCCCCGCTTTCCGCCGCGGCCGCGGCCGCGCAGAGTGGGTGAAAAGCCATGAATTTCTTCATCAAATCGGCGTATGCGCAGGCGGGTGCGACCGGCGGACAGAGCCTCTTCGGCGCCCTGCTGCTGCCGGTCGCGCTGCTCGTGGTGTTCTACTTCCTGCTGATCCGGCCGCAGAACAAGCGCGCCAAGGAACAGAAGGAGATGCTCGGCAAGATCGCCGCCGGCGACGAGGTCGCGACCAACGGCGGCATCCTCGGCAAGGTCGTCGAGGTCCGTGATCAGTTCGTGACGCTGGAGATCGCGTCGGGCGTCACCGTGAAGCTGCAGAAGTTCCAGATCTCCCAGCTGCTGCCCAAGGGCACGGTCAAGAACGCATGACCGCCTATCCCCGCTGGAAGATCGCGGTCGTCGCGATCGTGACGCTGGTCGGGGTCCTGCTGGCCTCGCCGAACCTGTTCGGCGAGCAGAGCGCGTTGCAGCTCGCGAAGGACCAGTCGGCCGTCGTCGCGGCCGATCGGGCCGCGGTCGAGAAGCTGCTGGCGTCGAAGGGCGTCCCGCTCGCCGGCTCGTTCCTCGAGAACGGCCGCCTCACGCTGCGCTTCCCGACCGCCGCGGATCGCGCGAAGGCGCGGGACGTGATCTCCGCCGGGATGCCGAACCAGTACACGATCGCGCTCGCGACCGCGTCGCGCGTCCCGACGTGGATGCGCGACCTCGG
Source organism: Pseudomonadota bacterium (assembly GCA_021808035.1). Classification (GTDB taxonomy): domain Bacteria; phylum Pseudomonadota; class Gammaproteobacteria; order Steroidobacterales; family Steroidobacteraceae; genus Bog-1198. The sequence continues at coordinate 629 of JAKBCG010000399.1, read as the reverse complement.
CCTCACGCCGGTCAAGCTCGGCCTCGACCTGCGCGGCGGCGTCTATCTCGTGTACCAGGTCGACGTCCAGGCCGCGGTGAAGCAGGAGCTCGACCGCTACGACCAGGATTTCCGCGCGTCCCTGCGCAACGCGCACGTGCCCTACGACGACGTCCGGGTCGACTATCCGGACAACCGGGTCGTGGTCACGTTCCGCGACGCCGCGAGCTTCGCGAAGGGCCGGGACGCGATCGAGAACGACAACCGTTCGGTGAACTTCGTCGAGACGACGGCCGGCAAGCGGCCCGCGCTGCAGCTCACGCTGACCCCGCAGCAGATCCAGAAACGCGAGAATTACGCGGTCCAGCAGAACATCGTGATCCTGCGCAACCGCCTGAACAGCCCGGAGCTCGCGGTCTCCGAGCCGCAGGTCGCGCAGCAGGGCGCCGACCAGATCGCGATCCAGCTGCCGGGGCTGCAGAACTCGGCCGAGGTCAAGAAGATCCTCGGCAAGACCGCGACCCTCGAGTTCCACATGGTCGACGAGACCGACAATCCGTTCGAGGCCGCGCAGACCGGGCAGATCCCGCTCGGCACCAAGCTCTACTACACGCGCCACAAGCGGCCGGTGCTGCTGAAGCGCGACATCG
>JAKBCG010000398.1 GCA_021808035.1 Pseudomonadota bacterium | reverse complement strand
CTGCAGCACCGCGATCCCGTTCTCGCCGGGCATCCGCAGGTCGAGCAGCACCACGTCGGGCGGGTTCTCCCAGGCGAGCCGCACGCCGTCCTCGCCGCTTCCGACGGCGCACACGCTGATCCCGCGGCGTTCCAGCAGGCCCTGCAACCCGACCCGGAACAACGTGTGATCGTCGATGATGAGTACGTGCATCGTCCGCTATCCGGTCGCGCCGATCGGCGCCCGGATCCCGCCCGTCAACGGGAAGGAAAGCGTCACGCGCGTGCCCTCGCCGGCCTCGCTCTCCACCTTCAGCATGCCCCCGAGGCGCCGCGCCCGGTCCTGCATGATCGAGAGTCCCAGATGCTCGCCGGGACGCTCTTCGATGTCGCTCTGCTTGAAACCGACGCCGTCGTCCTCGATCAGCACCCAGGCGGTGTTGCGCTCCTCGTCGTCGCGCAGGATCACCCGGACGTGGTGCGCGCGCCCGTGCTTGCGCACGTTCGCGAGCGACTCCTGGACGACGCGCAGAATCTGCATCTCCACGTGCGCCGGCAACGGCGCGCGGTGCCATTCCTGCTGAAGGTAGATGTCGACGCCGCTGTCGTGCGCGAAGCCCTCGACCACCTTCTCGACCGCGGTGACGAGACCGCCGTGGTCGACCGGCGCGCGAAACTGGACCAGCACCTCGCGCAGCTCCCGATTGGCCTCATCGAGGCTGTTGGTGATGCGGTTGAGACAGTGCCCGACCGCCGGTCGATCGCCCGCCTGCAGCGTCTCGTCCAGGGTGCGGACCTGGAAACGCAGGCTGCTCAGGGTCTGCGCCAGCGAGTCGTGCAGCTCGTGCGCGAGCAGGGTGCGTTCCTCCATCACGCTGAGGCGCTTGGACTCCTCGTCCAGGCGGACCTTCTCGATCGCGATGCCGAGATGACGGCCGATGTTCTTGAGCAGATCGTTCAGGTCCTCGCGAGGCAGCGGCAGCGGCCGGTCCAGGAACAGGTTGTAGATTCCGAGCACCCGACCGCGATAGGTCAATGGCACCGCCACCATCTCCATGTTCTCGTCGCAGGCGAACAGCGATCGGCCCAGATGCTCCCGGCACACCTCCAAGCCGTGGGATTGCAGCGTTCGCTGCGAGAACGCCCGACCGCAGGCGCAGGCGTCCGTCGTGATCAGACGCTCGCGACCGGCGATCTCCTCGTCGATTCCCTCGCTCGCCACGAGCCGCAACCGCCCGTCCGCGGTCAGCAGGCGCACCAGCGCGCCCCGCGCCTCGACGACCTCGCTCACGATCTCGATGAACTTCTTGAGGAGCTGATCGAGGTCGCGCGAGGTGTTGATCGTCGCCGCCACGTCGCACAGGATCTCGAGCGAGCGCGACTTCTGGGCGATGCGGCGCGTGGCCTTCTGCACCCGCGCCTCCATCTGCGCCGAAAGGTCCGACACCATCTCGCCCAGGCCGTTGAGCTCGTGCACCAGATCGCGCACCGCGCCGCGCGGCGGCTCGGGAATCCGCGCCGCCAGCTGCCCGGCGCGCATCCGCCCGGCCCAGACGCGCAGCTGCGCGAGCGGCTGCAGGAGTTCGCGGCGGATCCGCCGCTCGAGGAACACCGTGAGTCCCGCCGCCGCGGCGATCGCCGCGGGCACGAACACCCACAGCGCCGCGCGCCAGCCGGGCTCCGCGTAGAAGAGCGTCGCGACGACGGCGAGCGCCGCCAGCGCGCCGGGCAAGGCGGGCCACGGCCAACCGAGCCCCGCGCTCCGCGAGCCGCCTGCGCGCGACCCGTCGTCGCGCCCGGCGCAACCGAGTCTGTGCCCGATGGCACCCATTCTCTTACGGCCCCTTGCCACGGCGAACAAGGCCTATTAGAGAACGCTAAACTAATATCCGCGGAACCGCAAGGAAACAGGGGGTTCGACGCGATCAGGCGCGGGTGGCGACGGGCATCGGCGCGCCGCGGGCGCAGCGACGCACGAAACCGACGAACCGCCGCGGCCAGCGATTGGCCTGCGAATCCTGCAGGTGCGCGTAGCTCGCGAGCACGTTGCGGTAGACGATGCCGTCGCGACGGCCGTCGACGCCGGTGCCGCGCAGGACCTCGTACGCGAATTCGAGACCGGAGTCGACGTCGGTCAGCGTCGAGTAATGAAACTCATGCGCATCGAATTGCGTCCGCTCGTTCGGCCACGGCCCCTTGCCGGTCTCCCGCAGCCGCACGTACCCGTGCCCCGCCGGACGGTCGTTCATCACCACGTCGGCCGGAATCGCGCCGACCATCTCGACCCGCCGCCCGTGCCAGCGAATCGCGCGGGCGAGATACATCAGGCCGCCGCATTCGGCGTACACCGGCAGGCCCGCATCGATCGCGGTGCGCAGCGCGCGGCGCAGGCTCCGGTTGTCCCGCAGCGCGTCGAGATGGGTTTCCGGAAAGCCGCCACCGATGAACAACCCGTCGACGTCGGGCAGTTGCGCGTCGCGCAGCGTGTCGAAGGGCACCAACTCGGCGCCCGCGTCCCGGAACGCGTCCAGGTCCGACGCGTAATAGAAGCCGAACGCCGCATCGCGCGCGATCCCGATGCGCACGTCGGCGCGCGGCGGCGCGGCGCGCGCGCCCGCGCGCACGGCGGGCAGCGGC
>JAKBCG010000397.1 GCA_021808035.1 Pseudomonadota bacterium | reverse complement strand
AAACGACCTCGCCCTTGACCGTGCGGGCCATCTCGGTGACCTCCTCGGGCCGCTCGTCGATCAGCAGCACGATCAGGTAGCACTCCGGATGGTTCGCGGTGATCGAGGTCGCGATGTTCTGCAGCAACATCGTCTTGCCGGCCTTCGGCGGCGAGACGATCAATCCGCGCTGCCCCTTGCCGAGCGGCGCGACCAGGTCGATCGCGCGCGCGGTCAGGTCCTCGGTCGAGCCATTGCCGCGCTCGAGCTTCAGGCGCTCGGTCGGATGCAGCGGCGTGAGATTCTCGAACAACACCTTGCCGCGCGAGCTCTCCGGCGAGTCGAAGTTGATCTCGCCGACTTTCAGCAGCGCGAAATAACGCTCGCCGTCCTTCGGCGGCCGGATCAGGCCGGAGATCGAGTCGCCGGTCCGCAGGTTGAACCGCCGGATCTGGCTCGGGCTCACGTAGATGTCGTCGGGGCCCGCGAGGTAGCTGGAGTCCGCCGAGCGCAGGAAGCCGAAGCCGTCCTGCAGGATCTCGAGCACGCCGTCCCCGTAGATATCCTCGCCCTTGCGCGCGTGCGCCTTCAACACGCCGAAGATGATGTCCTGCTTGCGCGAGCGCCCCATGTTCTCGAGGCCCATCGACTCGGCGAGCTTCACCAGATCGCTGATCGGGCGCTTCTTGAGCTCCGTGAGGTTCATCGAGCTGCGGCTGCGCGCGAGGTCGGTCGGCGCGATGATCTCGAGATCGTCGCCGCCCTCCGGCAGGTCGCCGTAGTCTTCCTGCGGCGGCCGGCCGCCGTTCACGTTCCCGCCGCGCTGTCGATTCCCGCCGCGGTTCGACCGTCCGCCGCCCTGGCCACCGCCCTGGCCGCCGCGTGCCTGATTGCCCAGATAGCCTCTCACAGGTTGCTGTCCAGGAAGGCCGCGAGCTGCGACTTCGACACGGCGCCGACCTTTTGCGCTTCGACCGTACCGTTCTTGAACAGGATCAAGGTCGGAATCCCGCGGATGTTGAACTTCGGCGGCGTCGCCGGATTCTCGTCGATGTTGAGCTTTGCGATGCGCAGCTTGTCTTTGTACTGCTCGGCGATCTCATCGAGGATCGGGGCGATCATCTTGCATGGACCGCACCATTCCGCCCAAAAATCGAGCAGTACGGGCCGATCGGCTTTCAGCACGTCCTTGTCGAAATTGGCATCGCTGGTGTGGACGATACTCGGATTACTCACTGCGGGATGTCCTCCTGTTGGAGCCTCGTGCGGTTGCACGCGCAAGGTGGTCGGTCGACGAACTGAGGTGCCGGAAACTCGCGCGAAGTGACGATGCGCGACCGTTCGGGCACAATACGACGGCTTTAACGGTGTTGGTTACCTTAAAGGGTACCAGGATTCGGGTTGAGAGGGAGCCGGACGGACCGGTTCTGGATTGCGGGTATTGTTAACCGGGCACCGACCAATTTGCAAGTTCCGGCGGCCCATCGAGTAAAAATGTCAGACGCGCATCTCAGTGAGATCAGTTTCGAATCCTTGAACCTTCCCGCGACGGTCGCGCGCGGCATCGCCGAGCTCGGTTTCACGCGCTGTACTCCGATCCAGGCGCAAACCTTGCCGGTCGCGCTCGCCGGCCACGACGTCGCCGGTCAGGCGCAGACCGGCACCGGCAAGACCGCCGCGTTCCTGGTCGCGCTGTTCAACCGCCTGCTCACCGTCCCGCCCTCGCCGAGCCGGCCGAAGAACGCGCCGCGCGCGATCGTGATCGCGCCGACCCGCGAGCTCGCGGTGCAGATCCACTCCGACGCGGTGACGATCGGCAAGCACACCGGCCTCGGTCTCGCCATCGTCTTCGGCGGCGTCGACTACGAGAAGCAGCGGCGGGTGCTCGAAGAGGGCACGGACGTGCTGATCGGCACGCCCGGACGGCTCATCGATTACTTCAAGCAGCGGGTGTTCGACCTGCACCACGTCCAGGTCGCGGTCCTCGACGAAGCGGACCGGATGTTCGATCTCGGTTTCATCAAGGACATCCGGTTCATCTTGCGCCGCCTGCCCGCGCCGACCGAGCGGTTGAACATGATGTTCTCGGCCACCCTGTCGCATCGGGTCATGGAGCTCGCGTATGAGCACATGAACGATCCGGTGCTGATCCGCATCGAACCGGACAAGATGACGGTCGACCGGGTTCGCCAGGCGCTCTACTTCCCGTCGACCGCCGAGAAGGCCTCGCTGCTGATCGGTTTGTTGCGGCGCATAGACGCGCGTCGAACCATGGTGTTCGTGAACACCCGCCGGATGGCGGAGACGCTCGAGCGCACCCTGATCGCGAACGGCTTCATCGCGCAGGCGCTCTCCGGCGACGTGCCGCAAACGAAGCGACTGAAGATGATGCGCGACTTCCACAACGGCGACGTCGCGGTGCTGATCGCCACCGACGTCGCCTCGCGCGGGCTGCACATTCCGGACGTGAGCCACGTCATCAACTACGATCTGCCCGGCGATGCGGAGGATTACGTGCACCGGATCGGGCGTACCGCCCGCGCGGGCGCCGAAGGCGATGCGATCAGTTTCGCGTGCGAGGAATACGCGATCGCGCTGCCGGACATCGAGAAATACATCGGCCACCAGATCCCGCGGGGTGTGATCGAAGCGGCCGAT
>JAKBCG010000396.1 GCA_021808035.1 Pseudomonadota bacterium | reverse complement strand
GGGCCACTCGTTCGGCTGGGTGAGCCGCGACCACCGCAAACTTCTGGTCGTCGACCGGCGGCACGGCTTCCTGTCCGGCATCTGCATCAGCGCGAAGTGGCTCGGGGACCCGGCCCGCTCGGTGCCGCCGTGGCGGGACACGGGCGTCGCGATCCGCGGTCCCGCGGTCGCCCGGCTCGAGGCCGCGTTCCTCGACAGCTGGAGCAGCCTCGGCACGCCGTTCGCACCGATCGACGACGACGCGGCGACCGAGCCGCAGGGCGCGGTCGCGGTCCGCGTGATCGCGACGCAGCCCGCGAGCGCGACGCTGTACCGGCTCGACCTACTGGTCGTCGCGATGGCGCGACGCACGCTGTGGCTCACCGACGCCTACTACCTCGGCGTCGCACCGTACGTGCAGGCGCTGGTCGGCGCCGCGCACGACGGCGTCGACGTGCGGCTCCTCGTGCCCGGCGCGAGCGACGTGCCGGTGGTCGCGGCGATGTCCCGATCGGGCTATCGGCCGCTGCTGCGCGCCGGAATCCGGATCTACGAGTGGAACGGCTCGATGCTGCACGCGAAAACCGCGGTCGTCGACGGCCTGTGGTCGCGCGTGGGATCGTCGAACCTGAACCTGTCGAGCTGGTTCGGCAACCGCGAGATCGACGTCGCGATCGAGGACGAGGGCTTCGCCCGGCGGCTGGCCGCACAGTACCAGGCCGACCTCGCGAACGCGACCGAGATCGTGCTCGCGCCGCGCCGTTTCCGCACCAGCGAGCGGGTGGGCACGAGCGATCCGGCGGCCACGCGGCGCGCGCGGGAACTGCGCCGTGGCGCCGGCAGCTCGAGCCGCGCCGCGGTGGGCGCGCTGCGGATCGCGACGAGCGTCGGGGTCGCATTGCGCGCGCATCGGGTGCTCGGCGACACGAACCGCGGACCCGCGATCGCCGCGACCGTCGCGCTCGCGGCGATCGCCGCCGGCGCGGCGTTGTGGCCACGGATCGTCGCCTGGCCGGTCGCCGCGGTATGCGCCTGGTTGGCGCTGAACCTCGCGGTCCGGCAGTGGCGCGAACGGCGGCGGCGGCGGCACTGGCAACGCCTCGACGCCGCGCGCGAGGACTCGACGGCGGACGACTAGCGCGATCGCCTCGGCGACGCCGAAGCCGTGCGCCGGATGCGGTCGCGCGGCGCTCACGGCGCCGGTCAGCGATTCTCGTCGAGATGCTGCAATCGAATCGCCTGCAGGCGGTCGATCGTGGCGCGCAGCAATCCTTGCAGCAGGTGATAGCCGATCCGCGGATCGGCGTCGCAGCGCTCGCGTACCCGGCGGGCGTCGATCGCGATCGCATGCACCGGCTCGATCGCGCGGGCATCGAACGCCCATCGATACGGCGGCAGGATCCAGGACAAGCCGACGAGATCGCCGGTGCCGAGCGTCGCGACCAGATTCACGGGCCGCGCCGGCGCGTGCGCCTCGACGGCGACCCGGCCGCGTTCGATCAGGTAGCACTCCTCGGCCGGCGCCCCGACCCGCAGCAGATACTCGCCCGGTGCGAACTCGACCGTCCGGGCACAGCCCGTGACCGCTTCACCGAGATCTTCAAGACGCATGCGCTTCGCTCCCCGCGGCTTCACCGTACGCCGCCGCGATGTCCGCATCCACGAACGCGGATCGGCCCGGCAGATGCACGGCAGCGACGTCGCGGTCGGGCATGGACCCTCCTTCCGACGAGGCTGGAATCTTCGGCGAATCGCCCCGCAGCGTGCAATACGGGCTTTCCGCGCCCGGCCCGCGAGCGCGCGCCAGGCCGGATTCCCTTCGCGGGACGCTGCGATTACCCTGTCGGGCGAAATGGATACCGCCGACGCTCCTCGACCCACGGCCGCCTACCGCCCGCGAATCAACCCGTGGTTGATCGCGCCGATCGTGGCGCTCGCCGCGTTCATGGAAGTGCTCGACATCTCGATCGCGAACGTGTCCTTGCCGCACATCGCCGGCAATCTCGGCGCGAGCCAGGACGAGTCGGCCTGGGTGCTGACCTCGTATCTCGTCACCAACGCGATCTCCATGCCGGTCTCCGGCTGGATTTCGACGACGATCGGCCGGCAGCGCTTCTTCTTGATCTGCATCGTCGGATTCACGATCGCATCGCTCCTGTGCGGCATCGCACCGAGCCTCGGCGCGCTGGTGTTCTTCCGGGCGCTGCAGGGCGCCGCCGGCGGCGGCTTGCAGCCGACGGCTCAAGCGATCCTGACCGACACCTTCCCCCCGAAGCAGCGCGGGATGGCGTTCGCGGTCTACGGCATAGCGGTCGTGTTCGCGCCCGCGCTCGGGCCCACGCTCGGCGGCTGGATCACCGACAACATCTCCTGGCGCTGGGTATTCCTGCTGAACGTCCCGGTCGGCGCGATCCTGGTGTCCCTGATCCTCGCGTTCATCGAGGATCCGCCGCACCTCGTGAGCGCGCGGCTCGACGCGCGGCGCCGCGGGGTCCGTTTCGACGTGCTCGGCTTTGGATTCGTCGCGCTCGGGCTTGGCGCGCTGCAGGTCGTCCTCGACCGCGGCCAGGTGGACGATTGGCTCGCCTCGCCGTTGATCGCGACGCTGGCGGCGGTCTCGGTGCTGTCGCTGATCGCGCTGGTCGTCCGGGAGTTGCGCG
>JAKBCG010000395.1 GCA_021808035.1 Pseudomonadota bacterium | reverse complement strand
GCAGTTCGCGTTCGTGATCAAGCGCGAGATGGTCCGCGTTCCGCTCGCGGGCTTCCTGCTGCGACGACTGGGGTCCGAATTCGTCGAACGCTTCGACCCGCGGCGCGGCGCGGCCGACGCCCGCCGTGTGGTCAAGCGGGCGACGCGCGGCCAATCCTTGGTGTTCTTCCCGGAAGGCACGTTCACCGAAGTCCGCGAGGTCGGCCGGTTCCTGCGCGGCGCGTTCACGACCGCGGCGCGCGCCGGAATGCCGATCGTCGCGGTCGCGATCCACGGCACGCGCGAGGTGCTGCCGTCGGGGACCGCGCTGCTGTGCCGGCGGCCCATCAAGGTCGAGGTGCTCGCGGTGCTGCGTGGGGAGGACGCGCGCGACCGGAGCCGGGAACTGATCGCCGCGGCGATCGGCGAACCCCTCGCCTCCCCGGAGTGATCCGTCTCCGGCCGCCCGCCGGTTATACTGGGCGGCCGGCAACCAGCGCCAATCGAGGGAAAGCACCCATGTCCACCGAACCCACCGTGATCCTCGCCGCTCAGCGCACGCCGATCGGCGCATTCCAGGGCGCGCTCGCCGCGGTGACGGCCCCCCAGTTGGGCGCGGCCGCGATTCGCGGCGCGGTCGCCGCATCGCGCGTCGATCCGGCCGAAATCGACGAAGTCGTGATGGGCTGCGTGCTCCCCGCCGGGCTGGGGCAGGCGCCCGCTCGGCAGGCCGCGCTCGCTGCCGGACTGAGCGCGTCGATCCCCGCGACCACGCTGAACAAGATGTGCGGGTCCGGGATGCGGGCGGTGATGAGCGCCGCCGACCAGATCGCCGCGGGTGGTGCGGCCGTGATCGTCGCGGGCGGCCTCGAGTCGATGACCAATGCGCCGTACCTGCTGCCGAAGGCGCGGACCGGCTACCGGATGGGACATCAGGAAGTCCTCGATCACATGTTCTACGACGGATTGCAGAGCCCCTGGGACGGGAAACTCATGGGCGTGTTCGCCGAGGCGACCGCGCAGCGCTACGGCTTCAGTCGCGCGGAGCAGGACGCGTTCGCGACCGAGTCCGTGCGGCGCGCGCAGGACGCTTCGCGCCGCGGCGCGTTCGCCGCGGAAATATCGCCGGTCACGACGCGGAGCAAGGCGGGCGAAACGGCCATCGCGGCGGACGAGACGCCGTTCACGGTCTCGATCGAGAAGATCCCGTCGTTGAAGCCCGCGTTCCAGAAGGACGGTACCGTCACCGCGGCGAGTTCCTCGAGCATCGCCGACGGCGCGGCCGCGCTGGTGCTCGCCTCGGCCGCGCATGCGAAGGCGCGCGGCCTCGCGCCGCTCGCGCGCATCGTCGGCACCGCGAGCTTCGCCCGCGAGCCGGAGTGGTTCACGCTCGCGCCGATCGGGGCGATCGGCAAGCTCCTCGACCGGATCGGCTGGCGGGTCGACGACGTGGATCTGTTCGAGGTGAACGAAGCGTTCGCGGTCGTGACGATGGCGGCGGGCCGCGACCTCGGCCTGGATCCGGCCAAGGTCAACGTCAACGGCGGCGCGTGCGCACTCGGGCATCCGATCGGCGCGACCGGCGCGAGGATCCTCACGACCCTGGTGCATGCGCTGCGCGCGCGCGGCGGACATCGCGGCATCGCGAGCCTGTGCATCGGTGGCGGCGAGGCGACCGCGGTCGCCGTCGAGCTCGATTGAACGCGGACGCGAAGATCCGCCGGGCGAAATTCAGGGGATTATCGGGGTGAAGGGTCTATGAGCGAAACGCAGCGCGACGTGATGGAGTACGAGGTGGCGATCGTCGGCGCCGGGCCCGCGGGACTCGCGGCCGCGATCCGGCTGAAACAGCTGAAGCCCGACATCGGCGTCTGCGTGCTCGAGAAGGGCGCGAGCGTCGGGGCGCATTCCTTGTCCGGGGCGGTGCTGGAGCCGGGACCGCTCGACGAACTGCTGCCGGGGTGGCGCAACGATCCGCCGGCCATCTGCGTGCCGGCGGCCCGCGACGAATTCTGGTGGTTGAGCCGGCGCAAGCGCTATCGCCTGCCGACCCCGCCGCAGATGGCGAATCACGGCAACCTCATCGTCTCGCTCGGCCAGCTGACGCCGATCCTCGCGAAGGAAGCCGAGCGCCTCGGCGTCGACGTGTTCCCCGGCTTCGCGGCCGCCGAAGCCCTGATCGACGACGGCGGCGCGGTGATGGGCGTGCAGATCGGCGACATGGGCGTCGAGAAATCCGGCGAGCCGGGACCCAACTACGCGCCGGGGCCGCGGATCCACGCGAAGCTCACGATGTTCGCCGAGGGCTGCCGTGGCAGCGCGGCGAAACAGTTGATCCGTCGCTACGGACTCGATCGCGGCAAGTCGCCGCAGACCTACGGTCTCGGGTTCAAGGAGCTGTGGCAGTTGCCGCCGGGACGGGTCGAGCCGGGACTGATCCAGCACTCCCTCGGCTGGCCGCTCGACAACCGGACGTACGGAGGCAGTTTCCTCTATCACCTCGGCGAGGACCGCGTCTACGTCGGCTTCGTGGTCGGCCTGGACTACGAGGATCCGCGCCTGAAGCCCTTCGAGGCGTTCCAGCAGTTCAAGAACCATCCGCTCGTGAAACCGCTGTTCGCCGGCGGCGAGATCCTCTCGGCCGGCGCCCGCACCTTGATC
>JAKBCG010000394.1 GCA_021808035.1 Pseudomonadota bacterium | reverse complement strand
GTCGCCGCCGTAGCTGCCGGCGCCGCCGACGAGGCTCGGCAAGCGGCTTTCACCGAGCGGATCGCGGATCGGCCGCGGGACGATCTGCGCGAAGTCCTGCACCATCATCCGCAGTCCGAACTCGATCTCCCGGGTGCGTCGCATCGACTGGGCGGTGCGCGCGGCCGACACCCGCGCTTCGCGATAGGTGCCGTACGCGAGGCCGGAGAGGATCGCGAGGATCACGACCGCGACCAGCATCTCGATCAGCGTGAAGCCCGCGTGCGCGGGGCCGGCCGCGGTCCGCGCGCGGACCGCGCGACGCCGGCGCCGCGGGTTCTCGCCGGACCGGGTCACGGCACACCCCCCGGGCTGACGGGCGCACCGGTCGGGCCAAGGGTCGTGCCGGTCGGGCCCAGGGTCGTACCGGTCGGGCCCGCCGTCGCACCGTTTGCGACCGGCACGCTGCCCGCGGTCCAGTCGACCGCGTTCGAGCTGCCGGGCGGCGCGACGTCGGTGCCGACGAAGCCGATCGCCACGGCGAGCGGCGCCGCCTTCGTCGTGCGCTTGCCGGCCCAGACCCGCACCGTCACGCGTCGCATCGAGGGCACGCTGGTGTTCGCGTAGCGGGTATCGTAATGCCATTCGCGGTTCGCGAAACGCAGCGTGCCGCGGTTGCCCTGGTCGGCGGTCTGGGAGTCGCCGGGTGCCGGGTTCCCGGTCGTCGAGCCGTCCGTCGGCGGCAGGTTGAGCCGCACCTCGACCAGACGGTTCATCGCAATCCACTCGGCGAGGGTCTTGTCGCGCAGGATCGCGCTGGTGTTCGCCGCGCTGCCGATCGTGGTCATCAACGCGGCGAGCCCGAGCGCGACGATCAGCAGCGCGACCAGCACCTCGACCAGCGTGAAGCCGCGCTCGCCCATGGGGCCGCGTCCGCTCACGGGGCCGCGTCCGCCAACGAGGCCGCGCTCGCGGCCTCGCCGGGACGGACGATCCGGGTGTGACCGAGCGCGTTGCCGCGGATCACCCGGGTGCGTCCGGTCGCGTCGCGCACCAGCGTGAGCACGAACGGCGTGCCTTCACCGCTCGCCTCGATCGCGATCTGCGGCGAGGGCGGCGCGTCGCCGGCGGCCTGTGGGTCCGGTGCCTTCAGCACGACCCGCTGCCCGTCGAGATCGAGCCGGAAGCGAAGGCCCTTCGGCAGTTCCCGGCGCCGCGTCTGCGGGTCCGCCGGATCGGGCTCCCAGCGGTTCAAGCGGTCGTCGTAGACCAGGAACTGGTAGGCGTGCGGCTCGATCCACAGGCCGTAGTCATGGCCTTCGAGCAGCGCCCGATCGTGCAGCAGGTTCACGAGTCCGACGAGCCGGCGGCTCTCCTGGTCTAGCGGCGTGTCGTGGCCGGCGACGTTGATCGACAGCACCGCGATCGACACCATCACCATGATGATCACGATCACGACCAGGATCTCGACCAGTGTGAAGCCTCGGCTGCGCATGCGGCGCCGTTCCGGGCCGCAACCCATGCGGCTAGTTCTGGTCGAGCGTGTTGCTGCTGATGTCCGCGTCGTAGCCGGTACCGCCCGGTTTGCCGTCGCGTCCGTACGAAATGATCAGATAGGGCTCGCCGTCCGGCCCGGGGCTTTCGTAGTGGTAGGGATTTCCCCACGGGTCCTTCGGCACCGCCTTGAGGTAGCCGCCTTCGCGATAGTTCGTGAGCGAGGGGTCGGGCGGCTTCTTGACCAGCGCCTCCAGACCCTGGTCGGTGGTCGGGTACTTGTAATTGTCCAGCCGGTACAGGTCGAGCGCGGTCTCGATCGCGCGGATGTCGCTCTGCGCGCGCACGACGCGCGCCTTGTCGACGTTCTCGAGCACCCGGGGGACCACGAGCGCGCCGAGCACCGCGAGGATGACCACGACGACCATGATCTCGATCAACGTGAAGCCGCGAGGGCGATTGCGCATGGAGAGTCCCGAATCCTCGGAAAGAGGGGAATGATACCAAAAAGGCCGTGGCGGCCGCGGCCGATCGCGCGCGGCTCCGCCGGGCCCGCGTTGCGCCGCGGCCACCCGGCGCGATCGGGGCTGCACTCCGCGGCCGTATCGTTATAATCCGTCGGCTTCGGGCAGCACAGGAACCGTCCGGTTCGAGGGAGCGTCGATGTCGCTGGCATTCGTCTTTCCGGGGCAGGGGTCCCAGTCGGTCGGGATGATGCGCGAGCTCGGCGAGCGCTATCCGCGGGTCCGACGCACCTTCGACGAGGCCTCGGCGGTGCTGGGCGAGGATCTGTGGGCGGTGTGCCAGGACGGACCGGCCGCGGCGCTCGATGCGACCGAGACGACCCAGCCGGCGATGTTGACCGCGGCGGTCGCGACCTACCGCGTGTGGCGAGACCAGGGCGGCCCGGTCCCCGCGATGATGGCCGGGCACAGTCTCGGCGAGTTCTCCGCGCTGGTCGCGGCCGGCGCGCTCGCGTTCTCCGAAGCGGTCGCGCTGGTGCGCTTTCGCGCGCAGGCGATGCAGGCGGCCGTCCCGCCGGGCGAAGGCGCGATGGCCGCGGTGCTCGGCCTCGAGGACAGCGACGTCGAAGCGGCATGCGCCGAAGCCGCGCAGGGCGAGGTCGTCGAGGCGGTGAACTTCAACGCGCCGGGACAGGTCGTGATC
>JAKBCG010000393.1 GCA_021808035.1 Pseudomonadota bacterium | reverse complement strand
GTTGTTTTCGGACTGCTCGGTGAGTTGCGCGACGATGATCGCCGTCGAGGACATCGCGACCGCGCCGCCCATGACGATCGCGGTCGCGGGCGCGATCCCGAATCCGGCGATGCCGATTCCGGCGACGATGCCCGCGGTGAGCAACACCTGCAGCCCGCCGACGCCGAAGACCTCGGCGCGCATCGCGACCAGCCGGGGCCTCGAGAACTCCAGGCCGAGCGTGAACAACAGGAACGTGATGCCGAACTCGGCGAGCAGCCGCGTCGTCGCGGTGTCGTCGACCAGTGCGAGGGCGTGCGGTCCGAGCGCCGCGCCGACCAGCAGATAGCCGAGGATCGCGGGCAGGGCCATGCGACGAACGAGCGCGACCACTCCCACCGAGGCCGTCAGGAGGATCAGGATCTGCAGCAGCGGGTCCGCGCGCATCGCGTGCCCGACCTTACGGCCGCGGTGCGCCCGGGGCAATGGCGGCGACACGAATCCCCATGCCTGATAAGATCCGCTGATGGAACCGATAGCGGTCGACGTCAAGGCCGGAGAGACCTACTGGTGGTGCCGATGCGGCAAGAGCGCGCGGCAACCGTTTTGCGACGGTTCGCACAAGGGCACCGAGTTCACGCCGATGAAGCACCAGGCGGGCGCCGACCTGCGAGTATGGTTCTGCGCCTGCAAGCGCACGGCGACTCCGCCATTCTGCGACGGCTCGCACAAGAAGGCCGCGGCGCCGTCGACCGGCTGATCCGGCGATGCCGAGTTCGTTGGCGCTCGACGGCGGCGGCGACGACTGGCATCTGCGGATCGCGGGCGATTGGTCGGCCCGCGCGCTCGCCGAGGTCCAGATCCGGCTCGAGGACTTGCCGCCGTCGCTCGCCGGCACGTTGACTTGCGACTGGTCCGCGGCCGAGTCGCCGGGGATCGGGCCCGCGTGGGCACTGCTCATGCGACTCGATGCGATCGGGGGCGGACGAGTGCGGATCCAGCACGTCTCGCCGCCGCGGCACGTCGTCTTCCTCGAGGCCTTGCGCGACCGCGCCCGCACCGGGATCCCCGCGGACGACGCAGGTCCGAACGGCGCGCTGGCCAGGCTCGGTCGCTGGGTGCTCTCCCGGGGCGATGAGGCGCGCGAGTTCGCATCGTTCGTCGGTCGCATCGTCGCGGTGCTCGTGCGCGCCGTTCGCCGGCCGCGGTCGTGGCGATTGCCGTCGCTCACGCGGCACGTCCATGAGACCGGCGTCACCGCGATCCCGATCGTCTGCCTGATCGCGTTCTTGATCAGCGTGATCGTCGCCTACCTGGGATCGCAGCAGTTGCGGCTGTTCGGCGCCGAGATCTTCGTCGTCGATCTGATCGCGATCGCCGTGCTCCGCGAAATGGGGGTGCTGCTGACCGCGATCATCGTCGCCGGCCGCTCGGGCAGCGCCTTCGCGGCCGAGATCGGTGCGATGCGGCTCAACGAGGAGATCGACGCGCTGCGGGCGATGGGCATGGACCCGGTCGAGCTGCTGGTCGTGCCCCGGATCCTCGCGCTGACGATCGCATTGCCGCTGCTCACGGTGATCGCCGACGCGACCGGCCTGCTCGGCGGCGGATTGCTCGCGCACTATCAAGCGCACATCTCCTGGCCGCAATTCGCGGACCGGCTGCGCGCCGCGATCGCGCCGACCACGTTCTGGGCGGGGTTGATCAAGGCACCCGTGTTCGCGGTCCTGATCGCGGTCGTCGGCACCTATCGCGGGATGCGCGTGCGCGAATCGCCGCGCGAACTCGGCCGGCAGACGACGATCGCGGTCGTCCAATCGATCTTCTTCGTGATCCTCGCCGATGCCTTGTTCGCGGTGCTGTTCGTGCGGCTGGGCTTTTGACGATGTTCGACGCCGCGGAAACGGTGATTCGCGTGCGCGGGCTCGTGAACCGCTTCGCCGGCCAGGTCGTTCACGACGGTCTCGAGATGGAAGTGGGCGCGCGCGAGATCTTCGGGATCGTCGGTGGCTCGGGTACCGGAAAATCGGTGTTGCTGCGGACGATCCTCGGTCTGCACCCGCCCACCGCCGGCCGCGTCGAATTGTACGGGCGCGAAGTCGGCGCGATGTCGCGCGCCGAGCGTTCCGACGTCGTGCAGCGGTTCGGCGTCACCTTCCAGAACGGCGCGTTGATCGGCTCGCTGACCGTCGCCGAGAACGTGCAACTGCCGCTGCGGGAGTACCGGCGGCTCGCTCGGGCGGCGCTCGACGAGCAATCCCGTCTGTGCCTCGCGATGGCCGGTCTCCCGCCCGACGCCGCCGGCAAATACCCCTCGCAGCTCTCCGGCGGGATGACGAAACGGGCGGCGCTCGCGCGCGCCCTCGCGCTCGAGCCGGAACTCCTGTTCCTCGACGAGCCGACCGCGGGTCTCGATCCGATTTCCGCGGCGGCGTTCGATGAGCTACTGTTGTATCTGCATTCGCAACTGGACTTGACCGTCGTCATGATCACGCACGACTTGGACACGCTGTTTCGGACCTGCGGCCGGGTCGGCGTGATCCTCGACGGGAAGATGGCGAGCGGAACGCTCGACCGGATCGTCGAGAACCCGCATCCGTGGATCCAGGCCTACTTTCACGGTCCGAGGGCCCGGGCGTCGCGAGGGGGGCGCAATGGCTAGGGGCGCGAATTACGT
>JAKBCG010000392.1 GCA_021808035.1 Pseudomonadota bacterium | reverse complement strand
GTACACCTCCGGGTGGCCGAAGAACCAGAACATGTGCTCCCACAGGATCGGGTCGCCGCCGCCGGCCGCG
Source organism: Pseudomonadota bacterium (assembly GCA_021808035.1). Taxonomy (GTDB): domain Bacteria; phylum Pseudomonadota; class Gammaproteobacteria; order Steroidobacterales; family Steroidobacteraceae; genus Bog-1198. The sequence goes on along the minus strand of JAKBCG010000392.1, from coordinate 2,595 downwards.
ATGAAGAAGTGCGTGCCGAGGTGACGGTCGGCGAGCAGCATGAACGCCGCGGCCATGAGCGCCGGGAACACCGCGATCAGCAGGAACGCGGTGATGAGCCACGCCCACGCGAACAGCGGCACCTTCATCATCGTCATCCCGGGCGCGCGCAGGTTCAGGATCGTGACCACGATGTTGATCGAGGCCATCGTCGAGGAAAGCCCCAGGATGAACACCGCGAAGATCGCGAAGTCGATCCCCATGCCGCCCTGCTCGGTGAGCGGCGCGTACATCGTCCAGCCGGTGTCGATCGTGCCGTTGCCGATGCCCGCGAGCTGCAGGAACCACGGCGCGACCAGGATGATCGCGGCCGGCGGCAGGAGCCAGAAGCCCCAGTTGTTGAGCCGCGGCAGGGCCATGTCGGGCGCGCCGATCATCATCGGGATCAGGTAGTTCGCGAGTCCCGCGGTCATCGGCATCAGCGCCGCGAACACCATCACCAGTCCGTGGATCGTGATCACCTGGTTGTAGAGTTCCGGCTGCATGAGCCGCATGCCGGGCTCGACGAGCTCGATCCGGATCATCATCGCGAGCAGTCCGCCGACCAGGAACATCACCAGTCCGAACACCAGGTACATGGTGCCGATGTCCTTGTGGTTCGTGGCGTAGAGCCAGCGCGTGATGCCGTGCGGGGCATCCTCGGCGTGCGGATCGTGCGTGGCGACGGCGCTCATGATCGACCTCCGGGGGAATGGCGGGTCATACGGTTACGGGTACGGGTGTCGGATTACGGGTGCAGGGCGGCCAGCTTCTGGCCGTGTTCGGCGTGCGCGACGTCGGCCGGTTGCACGGTCTCGCCCGTGTGGTTGCCGAACGAGTTGCGTTCGAAGGTGATCACCGCGGCGATGTCGACCGCGCTCAACTGCGACTCGAACGCGGGCATCGGACTGCCGGGGATTCCGTGCAGCACGAGATCGATGTGATTCGCGACCGGTCCGACCACGATCCGGCCGTTGCGGTAGAAGCCGCGCTCGACGAGGTTCGCGATCAGCGCCGGCGAGGCCGCGAACGGATGCCCGCCGGCGATCGGCGGGAATGCGCCCGGGATCCCGAGGCCCGTCGGCTGGTGGCAGGCCGCGCAGATCTTGTCATACACGCCCTGACCGCGGCTCATCAGCTGCGCCATCGTGAAGGTCTGCGACGCGGCGGCGCGGGTCTCGTCGGCCTCGGCCTGCTCGGTGCGGACCCACCGGGCGAAGTCCGCCGGGGTCTTCGCGACGACGACGATCGGCATGAACGCGTGGCCGACGCCGCAGAGCTCGGCGCACTGGCCGCGGTAGGTGCCCGGCTTGTCGATCTTCACCCAGGTCTCGCGCAGCGATCCCGGGACCGCATCCTGCTTGATGCCGAACGCCGGGACCCAGAAGCTGTGGATCACGTCGTCGGAGGCGATCACGAGATCGACCTTCTCGTTCGTCGGCAGCACGAGCGGATGGTCGACCTCGCGCAGGAAGTGCTCGTCCGGAGGCGCCTGGTCGTCGATCTCGTCCTGCGGCGTCGACAGCGAGCTCGTGAACTTGATCCCGTAGCTCGGATAATCGTACTGCCACTTCCACTGGCTGGCGGTCACCTTCACCGTGAGCGCGGGGTTGCTGGTGTCGGCGATCGCGAGGATCGAGTGGAACGCCGGGATCCCGAGGACCACGTAGTCGATGAACACCAGAGCGACGAACGGCAGGCTCACCAGTACCCACTGCTTGCGGGTCGTCGGCCGGGTGAACGTCGCGGCGACGTGGCCGCGGCTCTTGCGGTGCGCATACAGCGAGTACAGCACGATCGCGGCGGACGGGATGAACAGCGCCAGCATGATCGTGAGGAACAAGTTGTGGATGAACAACGTCTCCTTCGCGATCGGCGTGACCGGGGTCGGGAACTCGTAGAACGGGTGCGCCCCGGCGCCCGGCGCGACGACGCCGGCGAGCAGGCCCGCCGCGATCGCGATGACCTTTCCATCCCTCATGCTTGCTCTCTCCGCATGCTCCGCCAGCGATTCTTTGCTACGACCTCGAAGGGCGCGCCGAACGGGCGATCGGACGCGCACGGGCCAACGCCGAGGGTTGCTCGAGACCCGCGGGCGTGTGTGACCGGGAGATCTATATGCGCAAAGCCTAGCGAACCCGTCCGGGCGGAATTCTGATTGGGATCAAATTCACGCTCGTGCGCGCCGGGTGCGACGCGCGATGGGCATCCGTCGGGCGGAGGGCGCGCACCAAGCGCCGCGGGCTCTCGCGCGGGAGATGCGCTGAAACCGACGCCCGTCAGTTTTTCGTCAAGCGGCGGCGCGCCGCGGCGGCGAACCCTCGAGCGCGTGCGCGAGCACGTCGTCGATGCGCTCCGCCCAGACGAAGTCGAGCTTCGCGCGCACGCTCTCGGGGATGTCCTCGAGATCGCGGCGGTTGCGCGCGGGCAGGATCACGGTCGTGATCCCGGCACGTGCCGCGGCGACGCACTTCTCCTTGATCCCGCCGACCGGGAGCACGACGCCGCGCAGGCTGATCTCGCCGGTCATCGCGACGTCCGCGCGCACCGTGCGCTGCGACAGGAGCGAGGCGAGCG
>JAKBCG010000391.1 GCA_021808035.1 Pseudomonadota bacterium | reverse complement strand
TGCTCGCGCTCGAGAACAGCTTCAACCGCGTCGGCCTCGATCATGTGCTGCTGGTGCGGGTCGCGTCGACCGCGGTCGCGACCGCGATGCTCGGCGGCACGCGCGAGCAGGTGATCGACGCGGTGTCGAACGCGTGGATCGACGGCGGGGCGCTGCGCACCTACCGGCACGCGCCGAACACGGGCTCGCGCAAGAGCTGGGCCGCGGGCGATGCGACCAGCCGCGCGGTGCGGCTCGCGCTGTTCGCGCTGCGCGGCGAGATGGGGTACCCGTCGGCGCTGACCGCGAAGACCTGGGGTTTCCAGGACGTGCTGTTCAAGGGCAGGCCGCTCGCGCTGCCGCGGCCGTTCGGCAGCTACGTGATGGAGAACGTGCTGTTCAAGATCTCCTATCCCGCGGAGTTCCACGCCCAGACCGCGGTCGAGGCGGCGATGACGCTGCATCCGCGGGTGCGCGACAAGCTCGATCGGATCGCGAAGGTCGTGATCGAGACCCAGGAGCCGGGCGTGCGGATCATCGACAAGACCGGGCCGCTCGCGAACCCCGCCGACCGCGACCACTGCATCCAGTACATGGTCGCGATCCCGCTGCTGTTCGGACGCCTCGGCGCCGCCGACTACGAGGACGCGGTCGCGCGCGATCCGCGCGTCGACGCGCTGCGCGCGAAGATGCAGGTGCGCGAGAACCCGACCTTCACCGCCGAGTACTACGCCGCGGACCAGCGCCACATCGGCAACGCGGTGCAGGTGTTCTTCGACGACGGCAGCTCGACTGAACGGGTGCAGGTGGACTTCCCCGTCGGTCACCGCAAGCGCCGCGCCGAGGGGATCCCGCTGCTGCTGCGCAAGTTCGAATCCAGCGTCGACGCGCACTTCAGCCCCGCGCAGGCGCGGATGATCAAGGCGACGTGTGCGGATCGGACGCGGCTCGCGGCGTTGCCGGTCGCGGACTTCGTCGGCGCGCTCGTGACGGTCTGAACCATGATGAAGCTCGCGGTCGTCACCGGTGCCGCGCAGGGTCTCGGCGCCTGCGTGAGCGCGCTGCTCGCGAAGCGCGGCTATCGATTGCTGTTGCTCGACCGGCAGGAGCCGGCACGCACGCTCGCGCAGCTGCGCGCCGCGGGCGCGACCGCCGACGCGCTGGTCGGCGACGTCGTCGCGGAGTCCTACGCGACCGAGGTCGCCGCCTGGATCGCGAGCCGCGTCGGCGCGGCCGAGGTCCTCGTGAACAACGCCGGCGTGAGCCTGATCCGCCCGGCCGAGGACACGAGCGCCGAGGATTGGCGCTGGGTGCTGGACGTGAACCTGCTCGGGCCGTTCCTGTTGTCGAAGGCGCTCGGCGTGCAGATGCTCGAGCGCCGCCGCGGCAGCATCGTGAACATCGCCTCGGTCGCGGGACTCGCCGGCATCGGCCACCGCAGCGCGTACAACGCGTCGAAACACGGCCTGATCGGCCTCACGCAGACCCTCGCGGCCGAGTGGGGCGCGCGCGGCGTGCGGGTGAACGCGGTCTGCCCGGGCTGGATCAAGACCGAGATGGACGAGAAGGACCAGGGGAGCGGGGCGTACTCGGACACCGACATCACGAACCGCGTGCCGATGGCGCGGTTCGCGCGTCCCGAGGACGTCGCCGAGGCGATCGCGTTCCTCGCGGACGTCGAGCGCAGCGCGTTCGTGAACGGCGTGAGCCTCCCCGTCGACGGCGGCTGGATCGCCGATGCCAGCTGGGAGAGCCTGCGGCTGAAGACGCGCGGAGCGTGATCCCGGGCGCAGTTCGGCGCACGGCCGCTTGCGGCTCCCGGGCCAGGTCGCGGATAGTGCCGCCGATGAAGGGCGTGGATCCGCGGTCGTCGGTGGCGGGTGCGGTCGAGCGGCGCGTCGCCGATCGGCGACGGCGGCATTGGTGGTCGGTCTGGTACGGTGGTTTCAAGCCGCGCCGGCGCGACGGCCGCCGCCGCGACGACCACGAGCGGTTCATCCTCCGCGACTGGCACGCGTGGCATCTGCTGCCGATCGCGATCGCGATCCTGCTGCTGTGCGCGGGCGACGCCGTGCTCACGCTGCGGCTCCTGTCGGTCGGCGCGGTCGAGGCGAATCCGCTGATGGCGCGCGTGATCGGACGCGACGCGAGCGTGTTCGCGGCGGCGAAGATGGCGATGACCGGGATCGGCGTGGTGTTGCTGGTCGCGGCCTCGCGTTACCGGGTCTACCGCGCACTGCGGGCGGAGGCGGCGCTGTACGCGCTGCTCGCGGGCTATGCCGCGCTGATCGGCTACGAGTTCTGGCTGTTGCATCATATCGGCCCTCACGCCCCGATCTAGCGGATCGCCGGCCCGGATCGCGTTCCCTATTCGTATTCCTTGCGCTAAAATTACCGGTTCCATGGCCGAGCAATCATCCACGTCGATGCTCAATGGCGGCAATGCCGCCTTCGTCGAAGATCTCTACGAGCGTTACCTCGCGGACCCGGACGCCGTCGAACCGGCGTGGCGGGAGTATTTCTCGCAGCTCTCCGCGGGCGCGCCGCGTGACGTCGCCCACGGCCCGCTGCGCGAGCGGCTCGCGGCCGCGGCTTCGGTCGGGCGGCCGGCCGCGCCGGCCGCGGAGGCGGCGAGCGCGAAGCAGGGCGGGGTCTCGCGCCTGATCCAGGTCTACGCGAACCGCGGCCACCT
>JAKBCG010000390.1 GCA_021808035.1 Pseudomonadota bacterium | reverse complement strand
GGATCTGTGGGAGCGGCTCGATCTCGCCGTGCAATCCCAGGACGTCGAATGGCATTGGGTCCGCGGGCATGCCGGCACCGCGGGCAACGAGCGCGCCGACGCGCTCGCCAATCTCGCGATCGACCGGCTCTTGAAGGGGCGTTGAGCGGATGCGTCAAATCGTCTTGGATACCGAGACCACCGGTCTCGAAGTGGACAAAGGCCACCGGATCGTCGAGATCGGCTGCGTCGAGATCGTGAACCGGCGGCTCACCGGACGGGTTTTCCACCGTTACCTGAATCCGGAGCGCGACATCGACGAAGGGGCGCAGATGGTGCACGGCCTGTCGCACGCGGATCTGCGCGCGGAACCGAAGTTCGCGGAGATCGCCACCGAGCTCTGCGAGTTCATCGCGGACGCCGAGCTCGTGATCCACAACGCGCCGTTCGACGTCGGCTTCGTGAACGCCGAGCTCGCGCGCGCCGGCGTGGATGAGCGGATCGAGCGGCTGTGCCGGGTGCTCGACACGCTCGCGCTCGCGCGGCGGATGCACCCGGGCCAGCGCAACGGCCTCGACGCGCTCTGCAAACGCTACTCGGTCGACGATTCGCGGCGCGATTTCCACGGCGCGTTGCTCGATGCGCACCTGCTCGCGCAGGTGTACCTCGCGATGACCGGCGGACAGGCGAACCTCGGGCTCGGCGCGCAAACCGACGCCGAGAACGCGCGGGCCGCGACCGCACCGCGCCCGGCGGCCGCCGGGCGTCCGGGCTTGCGCGTGCGGCGCGCCGACGCGACCGAGCTCGCCGCGCACGAGCGCGTGCTCACGCTGATCGACAAGGCGAGCGGCGGCGCGACCGTGTGGAGAGCCTCGTGAAGGTGCTCGTGACCGGTGCCGCCGGCTTCATCGGCTACCACACCGCGCAGGCCCTCCTGGAGCGCGGCGACGAGGTCGTCGGGCTCGACAACCTGAATCCGTACTACGACCCGGCGCTGAAGCGTGAGCGGCTCGCGCGCCTCGCGCGCCCGGGGTTCCGCTTCGAGGCCATCGACCTTGCCGATCGCGCGGCGATGAGTGCGCTGTTCGCGCGCGGCGGATTCGATCGCGTCGTGCACCTCGCCGCGCAGGCGGGCGTGCGCTACTCGATCGAGAACCCGCATTCCTACGTCGACAGCAACCTGGTCGGTTTCATCAACGTGCTGGAGGGCTGCCGCGCGCAGCAGGTCGAGCACCTCGTCTATGCGTCGACGAGCTCGGTCTATGGCGCGAACACGCGGATGCCGTTCGCCGAGTCACAAGGCACGGCGCATCCGTTGTCGCTGTACGCGGCGACGAAGAAGGCGAACGAGATGATGGCGCACTCGTACGCGGCGATCCATGGCCTGCCGTCGACGGGGCTGCGGTTCTTCACCGTGTACGGCCCCTGGGGGCGGCCCGACATGGCGCTCTTTCTGTTCACCGAGCGGATCCTCGCCGGGCGGCCGATCCAGGTGTTCAACCGCGGCCGCCACCGCCGCGATTTCACCTACATCGACGACATCGTGCGCGGCGTGGTCGCGGCCGTGGATCGCGTCGCGACCGCCGATCCGGCCTGGGACTCCGACGCGCCGGACCCGGGCACGAGCCGCGTCCCGTATCGCATCTACAACGTCGGCAACCGCGCGCCCGTCGAGCTGATGCGCTACATCGAGGTGCTCGAGGAGTGCCTGGGGCGCAAGGCCGAGAAGGAGTTCCTGCCGTTGCAGCGGGGCGACGTGCCGGAGACCGCGTCGGACCTGACGCGGATCGAGCACGACCTCGACTTTCATCCGTCGACGCCGATCGAGGTCGGCGTCCGGCGGTTCGTGGATTGGTATCTGGCGCACTACGCTTCGCGCCGGCCGGGTTGAGGGGAGGCACGACATGACCGCATTGCATTCGACGCTGCCCGAGTGGCGCGCGCTCGGCGAACGGGCCGTGACGTTGCGCGAGGCGCACCTGCGCGATCTCGTCGACGCCGACGACCGCCGCTTCGAACATCTGCACGTCGAGCACGCCGAGTGGCTGCTCGACCTGTCGCGCCAGCGGATCACCCGCGACACGCTCGCCGCGCTGTGCGCGCTCGCACGGGCGGTCGGACTCGGGGCGCGGATCGAGGCGATGTTCCGCGGCGATCCGATCAACGCGACCGAAGGGCGCGCGGTGCTGCACACGGCGCTGCGCTCGACGTTCGCGGGCTCCGCCGCGGTCCAGCACGAGGTGCAGGCGGCGCGCGAGCAGATCGAAGCGTTCGTCGCGGCGGTGCGCGACGGCCGCGAGCGCGGCGCGACCGGCCAGCCGCTGCGGCAGATCGTGAACATCGGGATCGGCGGCTCGGACCTGGGGCCGCTGCTGGTCGCGGACGCGCTGCGCCACGAGTGGAGCGGCGGGCTCACGCCGCATTTCGTCTCGAACGTCGACCGCACCCAGCTCGAGGACCTGATGCGCACGCTCGATCCGGCCGAGACGCTGGTCGTCGTGTGCTCGAAGACGTTCACGACCCAGGAGACGCAGGCGAACGCGCAGGCCGCGCGGGCGTGGATCGTCGGCGCGCTCGGCGCGGATGCGCCCGGCGCGCACTTCGTCGCGGTGTCGACCAACGCCGCGGCGATGGATGCGTTCGGGCTGCGGCCGGAACGGCGCTTCCCGATGTGGGACTGGGTCGGCGGGCGCTACTCGGTGTG
>JAKBCG010000389.1 GCA_021808035.1 Pseudomonadota bacterium | reverse complement strand
GATCAGCACTTCGCCCGCGGCGGGTGCGGGGACGGGCGCGCGCTCGAGGCGGAACGCGCTTGCGGTCGCGGCGCCGGTCGGTCGCTCGGCGAGCACGATGCGGCGATTCTCGGGGGCGGTCATGGCGGTGGACTCCGTGAACTTCGGTGCGCAGCGAGTGTAGCCGGTCGGGCGGCGTTGCGGGTATCCTCCGCCGGATGCCAAACGCCTCCGACCGCGATCCGCCGAGCGCGGCCGCCGCTCCGGTCGGCTCGGTCGATACCGCGCTTCGGCACACCGCTCGCCTGCTCGCGACCGATCCCGCGCTCGCGGCCGAACAGGCGAGCGAGGTGCTGCGGGTCCAGCCGCGCCATCCGCTCGCGTTCGCGTACCTCGGCGCGGCGCGGCGCGCGCTCGGCGATTCGGCCGGCGCGATCGAGGCGCTGCGACGCGCGGTCGCGCTGCAGCCGGGGTTCGTCGACGCCTGGCGCACGCTCGGCGACCTCCTGTTCGAGTCCGGGGATGCGGCCGGCGCGGACGCCGCCTACGCGCGGCAGATCCAGGCGGCGACCCGGGATCCGCGGCTGCTCGCGCCGGCGGCCGCGCTGTGCGCGAACGACGTGCCGCGGGCCGAGGCCTTGCTGCGGGCTCATTTGAAGCAGTTTCCGACCGATGTGGCGGCGATCCGGATGCTCGCCGAGGTCGCCGCGCGGTTGCGTCGCTACCGCGATTCCGCGACCCTGCTCGAGCGCTGCCTCGAACTCAACCCGAGCTTCGACGAGGCCCGCCAGCAGTACGCGCTCGTGCTCCACCGACAGAACGACGACGCGGCGGCGCTGCGCCAGATCGATGCGCTGCTCGCGAAGGATCCGCACAACCCGAGCTACCGGAACCTGCAGGCCGCGATCCTGGTGCGGCTCGGCGACGTCGCGCAGTCGATCGAGATCTACGACGAGCTGCTCGCGCGGCATCCGCAGCTGCCGAAGATCTGGATGAGCTATGGGCATGCGCTCAAGACCGGCGGCCGCGAGGCCGACAGCGCGGCCGCGTACCGGCGCAGCGTCGCGCTGCGCCCCGAGCTCGGCGAGGCCTACTGGAGCCTCGCGAACCTGAAGACCGTGCGGTTCGCGCCGACCGAGATCGCGACGATGCGCGCGCAGCTCGCGCGCACGGACCTCGCCGACGAGGATCGCTACCACCTGCACTTCGCGCTCGGCAAGGCGCTCGAGGATGCGGGCGAATACCCGGAGTCGTTCGCGCAGTACGCGGCCGGGAACCGCGTGCGCCGCGCCGGGATCCGCTACTCGGCCGAGGAGCTCAGCGAGCACGTGCGCCGCTCGAAGCGGCTGTTCAGCCCGGCGTTCTTCGCCGCGCGTCGCGGCTTCGGCTGCCCCGCGCCGGATCCGATCTTCGTCGTCGGCCTGCCGCGCTCGGGTTCGACGCTGATCGAGCAGATCCTGTCGAGCCACTCGGCGGTCGAGGGCACGATGGAGCTGCCCGACATCCCGGCGCTCGCGCGACCGTTCTACGGCCAGCGCGGCGGCGCGCCCGGGTATCCGGACGCGCTCGCCGGGCTCGACGCGGCGGCATGTCGCGCGCTCGGCGAGCGCTACCTCGAGCAGACGCGGATCCAGCGGCGCCGCGGCGCGCCGTATTTCGTCGACAAGATGCCGAACAACTTCGTGCATCTCGGTTTGATCCACCTCGCGCTGCCGAACGCGAAGATCATCGATGCGCGCCGCCATCCGCTCGGCTGCTGCTTCTCGTGCTTCAAACAGCACTTCGCGCGCGGCCAGTTGTTCACCTATGATCTCGACGACCTCGGCCGCTATTACCATGACTATGTCGAACTGATGGCGCACTTCGACGCGGTGCTGCCCGGGCGCGTGCACCGGGTGCACTACGAACGGATGATCGAGGACACCGAGGGCGAGGTGCGCCGGCTGTTCGACTATCTCGGCTTGCCGTTCGAGCCGGCCACCTTACGTTTCTACGAGACCGAACGGGCGGTGCGCACCGCGAGCGCGCAGCAGGTCCGCCAGCCGATCTACCGCGAGGGCCTCGAGCAATGGCGCCGGTACGAGCCCTGGCTCGAGCCGCTCGAGGCAGCGCTAGGACCGGTGCTCGCGGCGTACCCGGGGACCCCGGCCTTTTGATTTTGCGGTTTTATGGCATAATTGCGCGCTTTGCTGCGTACTCGCGACAGGGGAAAGCTCGACATGACCCGTAGCCGTCAACGAAAAATCAAGCGAAATCAATCCGTTATGTCTATTGCCACGGCCCGTATCGGCGCCGGCGCGATCGCCGCCGCGCCTGTGGCGTCGGCGCTACTCCTGTGCATGCACGCGGCCTATGCCGCTGACGCGAACGCGGCCGGCGGCGCGAACGCCTCGGCGGGTAACGCCGGCAACGGCGGCGCGCTCGCCGAGATCGTCGTGACCGCCGAGAAGCGCACGCAAAACCTGCAGAACGTGGCGCTCAGCATCCAGGCGTTCGACACGCGGGACCTCGAGCGGCTGCACGTGACCGACTTCAACCAGTACGTGAAATTCCTGCCGACCGTGTCGTTCCAGGAGGCCGAGGGTCCCTCGTTCGAGCACACCTACATGCGCGGCATCGCGAGCGGCGGCGACGGCAACCACTCCGGATCGCTCCCGTCGGTCGGCATGTACCTCGACGAGCAGCCGGTCACGACGATCGACGGCAACCTC
>JAKBCG010000388.1 GCA_021808035.1 Pseudomonadota bacterium | reverse complement strand
CCGCGACGAGCGCCGGATCGATGCCTTTCCCGGCCGCGTTCGCGAGGATCGCGCGCATCCTGGCGAGCACCGGGGCGGGGTCGCTGCCGCGCGCGAAGATGCCGACCGCCATGCCGACGCCGGCGCGGGGCATCGCCTGATCGAAGAACCCGCCATAGAGCGCGGTACCGTCCATCCCCATTCCGTACAGCGGCGCGCGCTTCGAGTCGAGCGCCGCGCTCAGCACCAGCGCGGTCGCGTAGTTGGGGGAGCGCAGGCCCGGCATCCGCCAGGCGAGGTAGACCGAACCGTATGGACTGTCGGTCGGCGACCGCACCGTCTCGGCGGTGACGGGCCGGAACTCGAACCGCGGGCGCGGCGGCAGGGGCTTGCGCGGGATCGTCGCGAAATCGGCCTTGACGCTTGCGAGCACCGCGGCCGGATCGATGTCGCCGGTGATCACCAGGATCGCGTTGTTCGGCGCATACCAGCGGCCGTAGAACCGCTTCAGCCGCGCCGCGGTGGTCCGGTCGAACGACGGTCGCGTGCCGAGCGGTGTGTGGGCGTAGGGCGTGCCCGCGAACAGGCGCGCCTGCAGCGCCTCGTAGAATTTGTAACTGGGATTCGACAGATCGCGCGACACCTCCTGTTCGATCGCGCCGCGCTCCTTCGCCCACTCGGCGGGCGCAGCGTCGAGACCGCGCATGCGCGCGGCCTCGACGCGCAGCGCGACGTCGAGATCCTGAACCGGCGCGAGGAAGTAATACTGGGTCACGCCCTGGGTCGTGTCCGCGTCGAAAGCGCCGCCCATGTTCGCGGCGATCGCCGCCAGCTGGTCCTTCGAGAGACCCGGGCTGCCGCGGAACATCATGTGTTCGACCGCGTGGGCCGTTCCCGGAAAATCGGCCGGCGCCTCGTCCGAACCGACGAGGTAATTGACCTCGGTGGTCGCCACCGGCGCGAGCGGATCGCGCACGATGACCACCCGCAGGCCGTTCGCGAGCGTTGCGCGCGTGACGTCGTATCCATCCGGCGACCGGGTCGCCGCGAATGCGCCGGCCGCGAGCAGTGTCGCCGCGACCACGGTTCCGATCCCTGCAAAGCGTGTTGCCATCGAACTCACCTTTTCACCCGGCATGCCAGCCGCCGGTTCGTTGGACCACCCGGCGGCGAAATGGTGCGGCGGCCCGCCGTACTTTTGCGGATGCCGCGTTCGCCGCGGAGCATACAATAAGCGCTGGGAGCGGCCCGCGCGGGCGCGGTCCTCGATCGAGCGACCCACCCGGTGCGCGGCCCCGACGGCGGGGATCTGTCCACCGACGTCGCGTGGATCGGGCCGCGGGATGCCGAACGGGTCCTGGTGATGATCAGCGCGACGCATGGCGTCGAGGGATTCTGCGGCTCGGGCGCGCAGATCGACTGGCTGAATCGCGGCGAGGCCGCGCGGTTGTCGACGGGGTTCGGCGCCTTGCTGGTCCACGCGATCAACCCCTACGGGTTCGCCTGGCTGCGGCGCGTGACGCACGAGAACGTCGACCTGAACCGCAATTGGATCGACTTCGCGGCGCCGCCGCCGGAGAATGGCGACTACGAGACGCTGCGCGCGGCGTTCTACGAGGACCGGGACGACTGGAAGGGCATGGTCACCGGGCAATCCTTGCTCGCGACGCGGCAGGCGATCGCTGGATTGTCGCGCGCCTAGGCGATGCGCGCGGCGGCTGCGCCGGCCTGGATTTCGCCGAGTCGCGACCGGATCTGCGGGGACAGGGGCGGTGGCGCGTGCGCGGCCTGGATGCGGCGCAGATCGAGATCGATCCGATCGATCAGATCGAGCAGCGGCCGGCCGTTGCTGCGGGTCGGCAGCATCGCGCCGAGGTAGCGCGCCGGCCAGACCTCGTCCCGACAATGCGCCGCGGTATGGTCGAGCGCGAGATAGTTGCCGCGCGGGCCGACCGAGCGCATCACGTCGAGCGCGAGCGATTCGGCATCGACCGGGATCCCGCGCCACAGGCTGCGCAACAGCCCGGCGAGCTCGTCGCAAAGGCACAAGGCGTGCAGCGAAAAGGTGATGCCTTCGTCGAGCGAGCCGAGGTAGTCGAGGGTCGCGGGGCGGCTGAAGAACACCTGCATCAGGCTCGCGCCGATCTCCCAGACCGCGTCCTGATTGAAGGTCGGCGCCGAGGCCTGGCCCGCGTAGCCGGTGAACGAGGGAATCCCGAGGCGGCGCCGGATCTGATGCATCGCGAGGTCCGCGAGCGTCGCGTGGCTGAAGTGACCGATCCCGCCGGTCGCGGGTTCCATGAAGCTCACGTCGGAGCTGCCGATCACGAACGCACCCGGGCGCACGAGCTGGCCGAGCACCATGCCGGCAAAATCGGTCGCCAGGCTGTTCACGATCGCGCCGGACACGGTGATCGGCGTCGAGGCGCCGCCGATCGGCAAGGTGCCGACGCTCACGGGTACGCCGGATCGGGCCGCGAGGATGATCTGGTCGCCGTGGGTCCGCCAGTACCCGAGCGGCAGCGGCGTGACGATCTGCAGGAAATACGGGCGCTCGGCGAGCGCCTCGCGCGAGCCGCGCACGGCCGCGGCGAGGTCGATCGCCACCCCGAGCGAGGCGGCGTGCTCGCACAGATATTCGAGCGGCTTGGTGGTGTTCTGGATCATCACCGCGAATTCGTTGATCTCGCCATCGGCGTCGGATCGCGGCACGTCCTTGCAG
>JAKBCG010000387.1 GCA_021808035.1 Pseudomonadota bacterium | reverse complement strand
TCGTCACCAGACGGAACGCGGTGACGTCGATCCCGGCGGTGCGCGCCGCCGCGCGGATCCTGGCCTCGGGTCCGACCAGAACCGGCGTGATCAGCCCGGCCTGGGCCGCCTCCAGCGCCCCGCGCAGCGCGTTCGCCTCGACCGGATGCACGATCGCCGTCGGGATCGGCGGCAGGGCCTGCGCGAGAGCGATCATCGCCTTGAATTTCTCCGCGTGACCGGGAGCGTTCGCGGAATGTCGCGTGAGCCGCGGCGGATGCATTTTTTCCGTGGGCGCGCTCACTCGAGCGGTGCCTTCGACGACCGTTTCGCCGTCCTGGTTCGTACACTGGCAATCGACGCCGAGGCTGTGCCGCGCGGCGTCCTTGTCGCGGACGGTGATCGTCACGGTCACCGTGTCGCCCGCGCGGATCGGTCGCAGGAAGCGCAATTCCTGTGCCTCGAGCGTCGAACCCGGTCCCGGCATGCCGGTCGCGAGCACCGTCGAAATCAATGCGGTGCTCCACTGCCGCCGCAGGGTGACACGATCGCCGATGCGGATTTCGTCGAAGGAGCGATTCTCGATGCGATCCCCGCCGTTTGCCATCGTGCCTCTCCTCAGCGTTGGCGGTGACACGGACCCTGCAAGGGCGGCTGCCGCGTGGCGAGGAAGCCCCGATGCGGTCCGGTGCGATGCTGCATCGGGCGGTATGCCTGCACCCAACGATCCTTGCTGCTCGCGGTGAACGGCACCCGACGGCCGGCCACGGCCGGGTTCAAGAATACACAGGTCCTGGACCGCTCGCGCGGCGTCAGCGCGACCACACGACGTACGGCGCCTCGAGCGGAACGTGGACGCCGGGATACCCGGGCACGACACGCACGCTGTAGTCGGCGGCCGGACGGTCGGCCGCCACCGCGGCGGCATACTGGCAGGCGCCGGACGCGCCGACGGGTCCATCGACGCGCGTCATTTCGCGACGAACCGCGTCGGTCCCCTCCAGCGGATCCGCATACAGCTCGACCCGCACCGACTGGGGATTCAGCGCGCCGAGCTCGATCACCGCCGAGAAACGCTGCTGCAGGTCCCGCGTGTCGACCGTGACGCGACCGATGCGCACGGTGGTCCAGCTGGTCTCGAGCGACGCGAGCCAGTTGGCGATCTGCGTGCCCATCGCGCCCTCGCGCGCGGCGCGCGCGCGATAGGCGCCCGCCGCCGGCAGGTAATACCCTTCGGTGTATTCGCGCACGCTGCGATTGGCCGAATACAAAGGCGTCAGCCGCGCCATGCTTTCGCGCACCCGCGCCACCCAGGCGTGCGGAATCCCGTCCGCCTCGCGCGCGTAGAACCCGGGGATGATCTCGCGCTCCAGCAGGTCGTAGAGCCGCTCCGCCTCGACGGCATCCCACTGCGGATCGTCGTCGTGCTCGGCGCGGTCGCCGAGCGCCCATCCGACCTCGGGCGCGTAGGCCTCGGCCCACCAGCCATCGAGCTCGGAAAGATTGAGGCCGCCGTTGACCAGCACCTTCATGCCGCTGGTCCCGCAGGCTTCCCAAGGCCGGCGCGGCGTGTTGATCCACACGTCCACGCCTTGCACCAGCTTCTCGGTCAACCACATGTCGTAATCGGCGAGGAATATCGCATGCGGGCGCGCATCCGGTCGGCGGACGAATTGCACCCAGTCGCGGACCAGGGTCTGGCCGGCCGAGTCTTGCGGGTGCGCCTTGCCGGCGAGGATGAGTTGCACGGGGTAGCGCGGATTGGTGAGCAGCCGTACCAGCCGCTCCGGATCGTGCAGCAGGAGGTTCGGCCGCTTGTAGGTCGCGAAGCGACGCGCGAAGCCGAGCGTCAGCACGTCCGGACTGAACAGATGCCGCGCGGCGTCGACCGGCGCGGCCGAGGATCCGGACGCGCTGAGCTGCGTCGCGAGCCGGTCGCGCGCGTACTCGATCAGCGCGGTGCGGGCGGCCGTGCGCATCTGCCAGATATCGACGTCCGCGACCGCACGAATCGGCGCGTCCACGGCGCCGAGGTCGCCGCGCCAGCGATCCTTGCCGCAGGCGCGGGTCCATAACGCGTCGGCTGCGGTCGAGTCCCAGCTCGGCGTATGGATCCCGTTGGTCACGTGCCCGACCGGCACCTCGGCGAGCGGCCAGCGTGGAAACAACGGCATGAAGATCCGGCGACTCACCGCGCCGTGCAGCCGACTGACGCCGTTCACCGCCGCGCTGCCCCGCAGGGCGAGGTAGGCCATGTTGAAGGGTTCCGTGTCATCGGCGGGTGCGAGGCGGCCGAGCGCGAGCAGGTCGCGCATCTGGACGTGCAGCTCGGTGTCCGCGTACTCGGTGAGATATTGCGCCATCAGGGACGGGTGGAATCGATCGAACCCCGCGGAAACCGCGGTATGCGTGGTGAAGACGTTGCCGGCGCGGGTCACCGCGAGCGCGGTCGGGAACGGCTGGTGGGTCCTTTGCATGAACGCGCGCGCCCGTTCGAGGATCGCGAACGCCGCGTGGCCTTCGTTCAAGTGACAGACGTCGACCTCGATCCCCAGTTCCTCGAGCAGCCGCCAGCCGCCGATGCCCAGCACGATCTCCTGCTGCAGCCGCAATTCCGGTCCACCACCGTACAGCTCGCTGGTGATGCCGCGATGCGCCGGCGTGTTCGCGATGTCGTTGCTGTCGAGCAGATAGAGCGGGCACCGGCCGACCGTCACCTGCCA
>JAKBCG010000386.1 GCA_021808035.1 Pseudomonadota bacterium | reverse complement strand
GCGGCACCCGGCTCGAATTCGACGGCGTCGCGCACGGCGCGGCGGTCGCGACCGCGATCGGCCTGCCGCCGGCGGGCCGACTCGACGGAGCGACCGCCTGGAATGCGCGGCTCACGATCCTCGACGCGCCGGCGCGCGAACGCCGCTTGCGGCTCTCGTCCGATCTCGACGGGCTCGGGGTCGAGCTGCCGGCGCCGCTCGACAAGCCCGCGGACCGCCGGATGCCGCTCTCGGTCGAAGTCCAGTGGCCGCGTGCATCGGTGCCCCGGATCGATTTTGCGCTCGGCACGATCGCCCGAGGCGCGCTCGAGTGGCAGGCGAGCGGCGCCGGCGCACGCCTCGCGCGCGCCGCGATCGGATTCGGCGGCGCGGTTCCGCGGTTTGGCCCGGACGAGGTGCTCGATCTGCGGGGCCGCATCGCCCGCCTCGATCTGCGTGGCTGGAGCCGCTTCCTGCCGAAGGGCCAGCACGGCGCCGCGCTGGCGCACGTGCCCGTCGGCGCACAGTTGCGGATCGGCGAGGCGGACTACGCGGCGCTCGGGATCCGTGACCTCGACTTCGGTCTTGCGGCGACCGGCGGCGGCTGGCGCGTCACGTTCGGTGGTCCGAATACGGACGGTACCCTGCGAGTTCCGGCCGGGGGCGCGCGTACCTCGCCCTGGGACTTCGACTTCTCGAAGATCGACGTGATCGAGCCGACGACGGGCTCCCGATCGCCGGGCTCGCACGCCACGGCCGGCGCGCCGCACGTCGATCCGTCGCACCTGCCGGCCGCGCGGATCCGCATCGGTCGATTGACCTGGGCCGGACGCCAGCTCGTCGCGGTGCATGCGCGCATTTCCGCGGTCGCCGACGGGTTGGTCCTCGACGACATGACGTTCGCCGGACGCAGCTTCGCCGCCCATCTGCGCGGCGACTGGCGCGGGGCCGGCACCGGCCGGGGTCAACTCGTCGGCGCACTGACGAGCGGCAACGTCGAGGAGACGATGACCGACCTCGGCTACGCGCGCGTGATTGCCGGCAAGACCGGTCGGGTCGACTTCGATCTGCGCTGGGACGGGGTGCCGACGGTGGACGCGTTTCGGGAGGCCGACGGCCGGGTGAAGGTCGCGCTCGTGCATGGTCAGATCTTCGGCATCAAGCCCGGCGCGGGACGGGTGCTCGGCCTCGCGAGCATCGCGGCGCTGCCGCGGCGGCTCGCGCTCGACTTCAGCGACGTCACCGACAAGGGACTCGCGTTCGACCGCGTGGACGGTACGTTCACCTTGCGCGGGGGCAACGCCTACACCAACGACGTGCTGCTCAAAGGCCCCGCGGCGCAGATCGGCGTGATCGGCCGAATCGGCTTGAAGGCGCAGGACTACGATCAAATCGCGATCGTCACCAACCGGGTCGGCAGCACGCTGCCGCTCGCGGGCGCGCTCGCCGGCGGACCGGTCGTCGGCGCCGCGGTGCTGCTGTTCACGGAAGTGTTCAAGCAGCCGCTCCAGGGTCTGGAGAGGGGTTATTATCGGATCAGCGGCAGTTGGACCAATCCGAAGGTGGCAAGCATCGATCACGCGGCGGCCGCCGCCGCGATCGCAAAGGCCGGCGCGAAGGACGGGAAATAGATGGGACGGATCGCAGCCATCCAGATGACCTCGTCGCATCGTGTCGAGGAAAATCTGACGGTCGCCGGCGGATTGCTGCGCGCCGCGAAGGACGCGGGCGCCGAGCTCGCCTGCTTGCCGGAGAACTTCTCGTTCCTCGGCTTGCAGAACGCCGACAAGCTGGAGGTCGCGGAGGCCGACGGCGCGGGCCGCGTGCAGTCGTTCCTCGGCGCGACCGCGCGCGATCTCGGCTTGTGGATACTCGCCGGGACCGTGAACCTGCGCGTCGATTCGACGGATCGGGTCGCGAACGCATCGCTCCTGTTCGACGCGCAAGGCCGGCGCGTCGCACGCTACGACAAGATCCACCTGTTCGACGTCGCGATCCCGGGTCGCGACGAGCAATATCGGGAATCGCGTCACGTGATGCCGGGCGACCGGATCGTGGTCGTCGACACGCCGGTCGGCCGCGCCGGACTGTCGGTCTGTTACGACGTGCGATTCCCCGAGCTCTACCGCGCGCTCGTCGCGCAGGGCGCCGATTGGCTCGCGGTGCCTTCGGCATTCACCGTGCCGACCGGACACGCGCACTGGGAAGTGCTGCTGCGCGCGCGCGCGATCGAGAATCTGTGCTACGTGGTCGCGCCGGCGCAAGCGGGTACGCACAGCAGCGGCCGGGAAACCTACGGCGACACCTTGATCGTCGATTATTGGGGGCAGGTGCTCGCGCGCCGCGTCCGCGACGCCGGAATCGTCGTCGCCGACCTCGATCTCGACCAGCTCGCGCAGACGCGGGCGCGATTCCCCGTCCTGCAGAACCGGCGACTCGAGTCCCCTCGACTCGCGATGGAGCCCGTATGACCGATGCCAAACTCGCGATCGCCGAACGCGCGATCCTTTCTCCGGCGGGTCTCGACGAACGCCGGATCGAGACCGCCCTCGGCAGCCTGATGAGCCGCGGGATCGACTACGCCGACTTGTATTTTCAGTCCTCGCGCGAGGAGTCCTGGTCGCTCGACGACGGCATCGTCAAAGAGGGCGCGCATAGCATCGAGCAGGGTGTCGGCGTACGCGCGGTCACCGGCGAGCGCACCGGCTTCGCGTACACCGACGAGCTCGC
>JAKBCG010000385.1 GCA_021808035.1 Pseudomonadota bacterium | reverse complement strand
TTCCGATCTATCTTGTCGTAGTGCTTGGGGAACTGATCCTTCAGCATCCCGAGGAACTTCTGGCACTCGGGCGTTCCGGCCTCGAACTCGATGCCCGCGTAGATGTCCTCGGTGTTCTCGCGGAAGATCACCATGTCGACCTTCTCGGGGTAGCGCACCGGCGAGGGCACGCCCTTGAACCACCGGACCGGGCGCAGGCACACGTACAGGTCGAGCAGTTGACGCAGCGCGACGTTGAGCGAGCGGATACCGCCGCCGACCGGCGTCGTCAGCGGACCCTTGATCGAGATCAGGTACTCCCGGCAGGCCGCGACGGTCTCGTCCGGCAGCCACGAGTGGTACAGCGTGTTCGCCTTTTCGCCCGCGTAGACCTCCAGCCAGTGGATCCTGCGCGCGCCACCGTAGGCCTTCGCGATCGCCGCGTCGAACACGCGAACGCTCGCGCGCCAGATGTCCCGGCCGGTGCCGTCGCCCTCGATGAACGGTATAATGGGGTGATCCGGCACCTTGAGCTTGCCGTTCGAGATCGCGATTTTTTCGCCGCCCGCGGGCGGTTTCAGGTTGATCGGCTTGGCCTCTGGCATGACGAGTCGCTCCCTTCGAGACGCGCGGGGTGCGCAATGCTAGCACGCGGCCGCGGGGGCACGCATTGCGTACGATGAAGTCGACACCGGCGCGCGACGGCTTTCGAATGCCGGCGGAATTCGACGCGCACGACGGTTGCTGGATGCTCTGGCCGGAGCGGCCCGACGTGTGGCGCGACGGCGCGAAGCCGGCGCAGGCGGCGTTCACGGCGATCGCCACGGCGATCCTCGCGAGCGAGCCGGTCACCGTCGGCGTGTCGGCGGCGCAATTTCTGAACGCGAGCGAGCGGCTGCCGCCGGGCGTGCGCGTCGTCGAGATCTCGGCGAACGACGCCTGGGTGCGTGACACGGGGCCGACCATCGTCCGCGACGCGAACGGACGCCGCCGCGGCGTCGACTGGATGTTCAACGCCTGGGGCGGCCTGGACGGCGGCACGTATTTTCCGTGGGACCTCGACGACCAGGTCGCGGCCAAGATCCTGCAGATCGAGGGATTCGACCGCTATCGCGCGCCGTTCGTGCTCGAGGGCGGGTCCATCCACGTGGATGGGCAGGGCACGTGTCTCGTGACGGAGGAATGCCTGTTGAATCCGAACCGCAATCCGCGACTGTCGAGGGCGCAGATCGAGGCGGGGCTTCGCGAGTACCTCGGGGTGCGGACCGTGATATGGCTCGGGCGCGGCGTGGCCCTCGACGAGACCAGCGGGCACGTCGACAATCTCGCCTGCTTCGCGCGCCCGGGTCACGTCGTGCTCTGCTGGACCGACGACCGCGGCGACCCGCAATACGAGATCAGCCGGGACGCGGAGCGGCGGCTGCGCGCGGCGCGGGATGCGCGCGGCCGGCGGCTCACCGTGCACAAGCTGCACCAGCCGGGTCCGCTCCATTTGAGTGACGCGGAAGCGGCGTCGCTCGACGCGCGCCCGGGCACCCGGCCGCGACGCGGCGGCGACCGAATGGCGGCCTCGTACGTGAACTTCTATGTCGGCAACCGCTGCGTCGTCGTGCCCCGATTCGGCGATCCGCGTGACGCGGCCGCCCGCCGCGTGCTCGCGCGGCTGTTTCCGACGCGACGGATCGTCGGGGTCGACAGCCGCGAGGTGCTGCTCGGCGGCGGCAACATCCACTGCATCACCCAGCAGATTCCACGGGCCGGCGCCCGCCCCCGGCGCGCGTCCGCGATTCCCGCACGCCCGCGAAAGGCTTTATCCTAGCCCGACCCCGGGATCCATCCACCCATACGACCGAACCACTGGAACTCCTCGTGAACCCAACGCTACGCCATCCCTTGCGGGCCGCCGCCCGGCTCTTCGGCCGCCGCACCGCCGCGATCCTCGCGACCGCCGCCGGCCTGGTCGCCTGCAGCAGCCATAACTACAACAGCGGCTACGGGGTCGTCTGGGTGACCGTGACCGCCGAGCCCGGTGCGTTCGCGAGCTATCTCGTGAACCTCGATTCGATCGTCCTCAAGGACAAGAGCGGCAACAGCTACACCGCGCTCGCGACCGTCGAACCGGTCGATTTCGCGCGCCTCGGCCACGTCGCCGAGCTCTGGGGCAGCGGCACCGTGCCGATCGACACCTACGTGTCCGCGACGATCACGCTGGACTACACGAACGCGGCGGTGTCGGTCGTGCAGAACGGCGCGCCGCAGGCCGCGAAGATCGTCGGCACGAACGGTGCGGCGGTGACGACGGTGAGCTTCACGGTGAACTTCGATCCCAACAATCCGCTGGTGCTCACCTCGAGTTACGCGACCAGCAACGCGGAGCGGCTGGCGTTGAACTTCGACCTGCCCGCGTCGAACCAGGTGAACACCGCGACCTCGCCGGCGACGGTGACGGTCGACCCGTTCATGACCGCGGGCATCGCGCCGGCCGATACCAAGCTGATCCGCATCCGCGGTCCGCTGATCAACTCGAGCGCCACGCTCGGGACCTACACCGTCTATGAGCGGCCGTTCACCGACGAGGCGAGCAACATCGGTTCGTTGACGATCTTCAACGGCCCGAACACCGTCTACACGATCAACGGCACCAACTACGTCGGCGCCCCGGGGATCGACGCGTTGTCGCAGACCTCGGCCGGCACGACCCTGACCACGGCCTTCACGACGTTCCAACCGAC
>JAKBCG010000384.1 GCA_021808035.1 Pseudomonadota bacterium | reverse complement strand
GACCGCCGGGGAACCGGGCGTCGACATCTATTCGTTGACGAAGTACACGCGTTCGAACCAGAACACCTGCATCAATCAGCGACCGCTGGTCCACGCCGGCGACGCGATCCGTCGCGGCGACGTGCTCGCGGACGGTCCGTCGACCGATCTCGGCGAACTCGCGTTGGGGCAGAACCTGCTGGTCGCGTTCATGCCGTGGAACGGCTACAACTTCGAGGACTCGATTCTGATATCGGAGCGCGTCGTCGAGGAGGACCGGTTCACGACGATCCACATCGAGGAACTCACCTGCGTCGCGCGCGACACCAAGCTCGGGCCGGAGGAGATCACCGCCGACATCCCGAACGTCGGCGACTCGGCGCTCGCGAAACTCGACGAAGCGGGCATCGCGTTCATCGGCGCGGAAGTGCGCGCGGGCGACATCCTGGTCGGCAAGGTCACGCCGAAGGGCGAGACGCAGCTGACGCCGGAAGAGAAGCTGCTGCGCGCGATCTTCGGCGAGAAGGCCTCCGACGTGAAGGATACGTCGCTGCGCGTGCCGCCCGGAATGGACGGCACCGTGATCGACGTGCGTGTGTTCACCCGCGACGGCGTCGAGAAGGACTCGCGCGCGCTCGCGGTCGAGAAGGCTGACCTCGAACGGGTTCGCAAGGACCTGGCCGACCAGCAGCGCATCCTCGAGGACGACCTGTTCCAGCGGGTTCGCGGGATGCTCGAGGGCAAGGTCGCCGTCGCCGGGCCGAAGAAGCTGAAGGGCGGCACGAAGATCGACGTCGGCTACCTCGGCGAGGTGCCCCGGGAGCAGTGGTTCGAGATCCGGCTGAGCGACGAAGACGCGAACGCGCAACTCGAGACGGTTGCCGAGCGCCTGAAGAGCCAGCGGCACGCGTTCGAGAAGCGGTTCGAGGAGAAGAAGGCGAAGATCACCGCGGGCGACGACCTTGCGCCCGGCGTGCTGAAGATGGTCAAGGTGTACCTCGCGGTGAAACGCCGGGTGCAACCGGGCGACAAGATGGCCGGACGGCACGGCAACAAGGGCGTGATCTCCTCGATCGTCCCGGTCGAGGACATGCCGTACATGGCGGACGGCACGCCGGTCGACATCGTACTCAATCCGCTCGGCGTGCCGTCGCGGATGAACATCGGCCAGATCCTCGAGACGCACCTCGGCTGGGCGGCGAAAGGTCTCGGCGAGAAGATCGGCCGGATGCTCGACGCCCAGGTCGCCGCCGCGCAGTTGCGCGGCTTCCTCGACGAGGTCTACAACCAGACCGGCGGTCAGAAGGAGGATCTCGGGTCGCTCAGCGAGGCCGAGGTCGTCGACCTCGCGACGAATCTGCGCCGCGGGGTGCCGATGGCGACGCCGGTGTTCGATGGCGCGAGCGAACAGGAGATCAAGAAACTCCTGACGCTCGCCGACTTGCCGGCGACCGGCCAGACGACGCTCTACGACGGCCGGACCGGCGAGAAGTTCGAGCGTCCGGTCACGGTCGGCTACATGTACATGCTGAAGCTCAACCACCTGGTCGACGACAAGATGCACGCGCGGTCGACGGGACCCTACAGCCTGGTCACGCAGCAGCCGCTCGGCGGCAAGGCGCAGTTCGGCGGGCAGCGCTTCGGCGAGATGGAGGTCTGGGCGCTCGAGGCCTACGGCGCGGCCTACACGCTGCAGGAGATGCTCACGGTCAAGTCCGACGATGTGAACGGGCGGACGCAGATGTACAAGGCGATCGTCGACGGGAACCACGAGATGAAGGCCGGCATGCCGGAGTCGTTCAACGTGCTCGTGAAGGAGATCCGCTCGCTGGCGATCAACATCGAACTCGAGAGCGAGGCTTAAGCCATGAAAGACCTATTGAAGTTGTTCAAGCAACAGGCCCCGGTCGAGAACTTCGACTCGATCAAGATCGGGCTGGCGTCGCCCGACATGATCCGTTCCTGGTCCTACGGCGAGGTCAAGAAGCCGGAGACGATCAACTACCGCACTTTCAAGCCGGAGCGCGACGGCCTGTTCTGCGCGAAGATCTTCGGGCCGGTCAAGGACTACGAGTGCCTCTGCGGCAAGTACAAACGGCTGAAGCACCGTGGCGTGGTCTGCGAGAAGTGCGGCGTCGAGGTCACGCAGTCGAAGGTGCGCCGCGAGCGGATGGGCCACATCGAACTCGCGAGCCCGACGGCGCACATCTGGTTCCTGAAGTCGCTGCCGTCGCGCATCGGCTTGATGCTCGACATGACCCTGCGCGAGATCGAGCGGGTGCTGTACTTCGAGGCGTTCGTCGTCGTCGATCCCGGCATGACCCCGCTGCAACGCGGCCAGTTGCTCACGGACGAGATGTACCTCGAGGCCATCGAGGAACATGGCGACGAGTTCGACGCGCGGATGGGCGCCGAGGCCGTGCATGAGCTGCTGAAGTCGATGGACCTGCAGGCCGAGGTCGTGAAGGTCCGCGAGGACATGGCGAACACCAGCTCCGAGACGAAGATCAAGCGCCTGTCGAAGCGGTTGAAGCTGATCGAGTCGTTCATCGAATCCGGCAACAAGCCGGAGTGGATGGTGCTCACCGTGCTGCCGGTGCTGCCCCCGGACCTGCGCCCGCTGGTTCCGCTCGACGGCGGCCGTTTCGCGACGTCCGATCTCAACGACCTGTACCGGCGCGTGATCAACCGCAACAACCGGCTGCGCCGGCTCCTCGAGCTGAACGCGCCGGA
>JAKBCG010000383.1 GCA_021808035.1 Pseudomonadota bacterium | reverse complement strand
GCCGAAATGGCGAAGGGCGTGCTGCACAACCTCGGCAATGCGCTGACGCCGCTCGCCGTGCGGACGAGTTCGCTCGCGAAACGCATCGACGCCGCGCCGCTCGACGACCTCGGGCGCGCGGCCGCGGAACTCGCTCGCGGCGGCGCCGACGTCCACCGGCAGTCCGAGCTCGCCCAGTTCCTCGAACTCGGATGCGCCCACGTGGCCGGGGTGCTGCGCGAGTCGCGCACCGATATCGAGGTGATTCGCCGGCAGGCCGACAGCATGCACGCGGCGCTCTCGGAGCACCTGCGGTCCGCCTCGCGCGCGGGTCCGGTGGTCGAGACCGTGAAGCTGTCGGACCTCGTCTCGCAGTCGCTCGACATCGTGCCGGACGCCAGCCGGGCACGGCTGCGCATCGCGGCCGACGAATCGCTGAGCAAGCTCGGCCCGGTGCGGATCGCACGGACGGCGTTGCGCCTCGTGCTGCAGAACGTGATCATCAACGCGGCCGAGGCGGTTCGCGACGCCGGCAAGGACTCGGGCACGCTGCGGCTGTCGGCCGAGGTGCACCGCGAAGCCGACCACGATCAACTGCACTTGCAGGCGCAGGACGACGGCGTCGGAATCCGGCCCGAGCATCTCGATCGCATCTTCGAGAAAGGCTATACGACGAAGTCCCCCAGCACGAACCATGGGATCGGCTTGCATTGGTGCGCGAACGCCATTCGCGCGCTCGGCGGGCGGATCTGGGCAACGAGCGAGGGCCCGGGGCGAGGTGCCGCGATCCACGTGAGCCTGCCACTCGGCGACGGCGTGTCGGGAGCAGCGGCTTGACCGTTCAGGAGACCCTCGATGACTGATCGTGGCAGAGCGCCGATACGCATCCTCGTGGCCGACGACGAAGCCGACGTCCGGGATGCTTACCGGCAGATCTTCCTCGGCGATGCCGTCGACGGCGACCTCGAGCGGCTGCGGAGTCTGCAGTCCCGCCTGTTCCACGCCGCGGACGAGTCCCTGGAGGCACGCCCGACCGGCGCGTCGCGGGCCCCGGCGACGCCCGCGGCGCCCGTCGCGTTCGACGTGGTGTTCTGCCACGACGCCGAGTCGGCGGTCGCCGCGGTACGCGATGCGCTCAGTGTGAGCGATCCGTTCGCGGTCGCCTTCCTCGACATGCGCATGCCGCCCGGTCAGGACGGCACCTGGGCGGCCGCGGGAATCCGGGCGCTGGATCCGGCGATCGAGATCGCGATCTGCACCGCGTACTCGGACACGGACCCGGCCGTGATCGGCCGCCTCGTGCCGCCGGAAGAGAAGCTGTCGTATCTGCAGAAGCCGTTCCATCCGCACGAGGTCCGGCAGATGGCGATCTCGCTCGCGAGCAAATGGCGCGCCGAGCACCGGATCGTCAAGCTCGCGTACTTCGACCCGTTGACCGGGCTGCCGAACCGTTCGCAGTGCACGAGCCGTCTGCAATCCGCGGTGCTGGCGTCGAACCGCGCGGACACGCCGATGGCGGTCCTGTTCCTCGACCTCGACCACTTCAAACGGGTGAACGACACGCTCGGCCACGGCGTCGGCGATGAACTTCTGTGCCTGGTCGCCGCGCGGCTGCGACGCACGCTCCGTCAGGGGGATGGCATCGAGGCGAGCAGCGGGGCGTCGCTGGCGTCGGCCTATGTCGCGCGACTCGGCGGCGACGAGTTCGTCGTGGTCCTTCCCGACCTCGCGAACGGCGAAGAAGCCGGGATGGTCGCCTCCCGGTTGATCGACGAACTGCAAGCGCCGATGCAGCTCGCGCGGCACTCGCTGGTGATCACGCCGAGCATCGGGATCGCGATCCATCCGACCGACGGTGCGGACGCCGACACCCTGCTGCGCAACGCCGATCTCGCGATGTACTTCGCGAAGCGTCGTGGACCTGGAAGCTACGCGTATTTCGACACGCAGATGAACTCCGCCGTACGGCACCGTTTCGCGATCGAGGAGAAGATGCGCGGCGCGCTGCAGCGAGGCGAATTTTCGATGCATTACCAGCCGCAATTCGACGTCGCGCGGGGCACGGTCGCGGGCGTCGAAGCGCTGCTGCGCTGGACCAATCCCGAACTCGGCGTGGTGTCGCCGGGCGATTTCATCCCGATCGCGGAGGAGACCGGCTTGATCGCTGAGCTTGGCGAATGGGTGATCCGCACCGCCTGCCGGCAGGTCAAGGACTGGCGCGACCAGGGGCTGCCCCCGCTCCGGATGGCGGTCAACGTGTCGGGCCAGCAGTTCGCGTCGCGGGAATTCCCGGAGCGGGTCGCGTCGATCCTCGCGGAGACCGGCATCGATCCCGCGACGCTCGAGCTAGAGATCACCGAATCGGTGATCATGAAGGACGAGGCCTGGGCGCAGAGCGCGCTCGCGCAACTCAAGCAGATCGGCGTGTGCCTCGCGATCGACGACTTCGGCACGGGCTATTCGAGCCTCGGCCGGCTGCGTCACTTCGTCGTCGATCGGCTCAAGATCGACCGCTCGTTCGTGACCAATCTGATCGATTGCGCGGAGGATCGCGCGATCGTGATGGCGATCCTGTCGATGGCGAAGTCGCTGTCCATCGACGTGACCGCCGAAGGCGTCGAAAACTTCCCGCAGCTGATGTTCCTGCAGGAGAACGCGTGTCAGGAAGCGCAGGGATTTCTGTTCAGCCGCGCGCTGACGGCGGCCGATGCCGACGCGCTGCTGCGCCGGGCGG
>JAKBCG010000382.1 GCA_021808035.1 Pseudomonadota bacterium | reverse complement strand
TGCAGCCCGGCTTGCTGCCGGACGTCGACCGCGCGACCGAGCGCGTGCTCGCGGCGGCGGGCATTGAAACCCGCGTCGCCGCGGGCGCGGGCTGCTGCGGGGCGCTGCGCGAGCACTTGTCGGATCACAAGGGCGCGTTACACGCGATGCGCCGGAACGTCGAGGCGTGGTGGCCACCGCTCGCGTCCGGCGAGGTCGATGCGATCGTCGTGAACGCGTCGGCCTGCGCGCTCATGGTGAAGGGCTACCCCCGCGCGCTCGCCGACGATCCGCGCCATGCGGCGAAGGCGGCGGTCGTCGGCGCGGCGACCCGGGATCTCGGCGAACTCGTCGCCGCGATCGCGCCACGGCTGCGCGGACGGGTCCGCGCGGATCGCGCCGGCCCGATCGCGTTCCATCCGCCATGCACGCTGCAGCATGGCCAGCGCCTCGCGGGGGTGGTCGAGGCGGCGCTGCGTGATCTCGGTTTCGACCTGCGGCCGGCGGTGCGCGACGCGAACCTGTGCTGCGGGTCGGCCGGCGCGTATTCGATCCTCGAACCGGCGATCGCGACGGCGTTGCGCGACCAGAAGCTGTCCGCGCTCGAGGCGACCGGCGCCGGGACGATCGCGTCGGCGAACGTCGGCTGCATTCTGCACCTCGCGAGCGGGACGACGCTGCGCGTGCGGCATTGGATCGAGATCGTCGCGGACGCGCTCGAGGTGGATTGACCACGGCCGGGCGTGCGGGCCGGCGCGCACGGACTGTCGGCGCGCGGGCCGACTCTGTTAGGTTTTCCCGGGCCTTGGTGCATAATCGGGGTGCGCCACGCCACCGATCCACAGGTACTTCAGGAGGGTTTCCATGGCATTCGTCTCGCTGCGCCAATTGCTCGACCACGCCGCGGAACACGACTACGGCCTGCCGGCGTTCAACGTGAACAACCTCGAGCAGATCCACGCGATCATGGAAGCCGCCGAGGAGACCCAGGCGCCGGTGATCCTGCAGGCCTCGGCCGGGGCCCGCAAGTACGCCGGTGAGGCGTACCTGCGGCACATGGTGCTCGCGGCGGTCGAGTCCTGTCCGGACATCCCGGTCGTGCTGCACCAGGATCACGGGCCGTCGCCCGCGGTCTGCATCCAGGCGATCCGCTCGGGTTTCGGCAGCGTGATGATGGACGGCTCGCTCCGGGAGGATGCGAAGACGCCGTCGAGTTACGACTACAACGTCGACGTCACCCGCAAGGTCGTCGAGATCGCGCACGCGGTCGGCGTATCCGTCGAGGGCGAGCTCGGCTGTCTCGGCTCGCTCGAGACCGGTACCGCCGGCAAGGAGGACGGCGTCGGCGCCGAAGGAAAGTTGACCCACGAGATGCTGCTCACGGATCCGGTCCAGGCGAAGGATTTCGTCGCCCGCACCGGCGTCGACGCGCTCGCCATCGCGATCGGCACGAGCCACGGCGCGTACAAGTTCTCGCGCAAGCCGACCGGCGAGATCCTCGCGATCGGTCGCATCGCGGAGATCCACGCGGCGATCCCGTCGACACACCTCGTGATGCACGGCTCCTCGAGCGTGCCGCAGGAACTGCTCGCGATCATCCGCAAGTACGGCGGCGACCTCAAGGAGACCTACGGGGTCCCGGTCGAGGAGATCCAGCGCGGGATCAAGCACGGCGTGCGCAAGATCAACATCGACACCGACATCCGGCTCGCGATGACCGGCGCGATCCGGCGCGCATTCGCCGAACAGCCGGGCGAGTTCGATCCGCGCAAGTACCTCGGCGAGGCGCGCAAGGCCGCACGCGCGATCTGCAAGGCGCGCTTCGAGGCGTTCGGCTGCGCGGGCCAGGCGCCGCGGATCAAACCCATCGCGTTCGAGGCGTTCGCGAAGAGGTACCGGTAGATGGCCTCGCCGCGCGCCGCGCGGGGGGTACGCCGCCCCGCAGCGGTGCTGTGCGGACTCGCGTTCCTGCTCGCCGGAGTGGTCCCGGCGGCCCGCGCCGATCGCCCGCCGAGCGAATTCGGTCCCGACGCGCCGCAACTCGCGCCGCTCGGGCCGCACGCGGTCGGCTTCGAGACGATCACGCTCGTCCAGCCGGCGCAGGTCGACGTGCTCGCCTACGATCCGGCGGCGCATCGCGCGCCGAAGCGGGACCGGCGGCTGGTCGTCGACGTCTGGTATCCGGCGGTCGCGGTCGCCGGTGCGCCGCGGATGGTGTACTCGGGAACCTTCCCGTCCGATCCGCCGGCGCCGCCGGCGCACTTCACCGTGCCCGGTATCGCGGTGCGCGGCGCGCCGTTCGCCGGCGCGAACCATCCGCTGGTCGTCGTCTCGCACGGCTACAGCAACGATCCGCTCGCGATGAGCTGGATCACCGAGAACCTCGCGTCCAAGGGCTACGTCGTCGCCGCGATCCGGCACGAGGACCCGCCCATCACCGACAAGGCGAAGTTCATCGGTCCGGTGATGCGCCGTCCGCTGGACATCGCGTTCGTCACCGCGACCTTGCAGCGTGAGCTCGCGGCGAAGCACTGGGTCGATCCGCGGCGCACCGCGTTGCTGGGTTATTCGATGGGCGGCTACGGCGTGCTGACCGCGGCCGGCGCGGTGCTCGATCCCGACGGGCCCACCGCGAAAGCCGTGCCCGACGGCCTGCTGCTGCCGTACTGTCGCGGCGGCGCGTTGCAACGTTCGCTGCTCGTCGCGCATCTGCGCGCGGTCGTCGCGATCTCCCCGGCGGGC
>JAKBCG010000381.1 GCA_021808035.1 Pseudomonadota bacterium | reverse complement strand
TGCCGACCGTGTCGTTCCAGGAGGCCGAGGGCCCCTCGTTCGAGCACACCTACATGCGCGGCATCGCGAGCGGCGGCGACGGCAACCACTCCGGATCGCTCCCGTCGGTCGGCATGTACCTCGACGAGCAGCCGGTCACGACGATCGACGGCAACCTCAACATCCACATCTACGACATCCAGCGGGTCGAATCGCTCGCCGGGCCCCAGGGCACGCTCTACGGCGCGAGCTCGGAGGCCGGCACGATCCGGATCATCACCAACAAGCCGGACGTGCACAAGTTCGAGGCCGGCTACGACCTCGACGGGAACTCGGTCGATCACGGCGGCGTCGGCTACACGGCCGAAGGCTTCGTGAACCTGCCGATCGCGGACATCGCGGCGGTGCGCCTGGTCGGCTGGTACGAGAAGGACGCGGGTTTCATCGACAACGTGCCGGAAACCTACAATTTCCAAGGTCCGAACGGCACGACGATTCCGTTCAACAACGCGAGCCAGGTCAGGAGCCACTACAACGACGTGATCACCAAGGGCGGCCGCGCGGAGTTCGCGATCGACCTGAACGACAACTGGACGATCCTGCCCACCGTGATGGGCCAGGTTGCGGACACGAACGGCAACTTCGCGTACAACCCGGCGCTCGGCGACCTGAAGGTTGCCCACTTCTCGCCAGACACGGTGCACGACACCTGGACGCAGTCGGCGCTCACCGTGAAGGGCCGGATCCACGGGTTCGACCTCGTCTATGCCGGCGCCTGGCTCACCCGCAACACCCACGAGCACAGCGATTACGCGGATTATTCGCTCGCCTACGACCTCGCGTACAGCTTCGCCAAGTACGGCGCGTACTTCGTCGACAACGCCGGTAACGTGATCAATCCGTCGCAGCAGATCTATGGCAACGATCATTACACCAAGCTCAGTAATGAGCTGCGGGTCACGTCGCCGAGGAGCGAGCCGTTCTATTTCACGGCCGGCGTGTTCGCGCAGCGCCAGGTCCACGAGATCCTGCAGAACTACCGGATCGACAACAACAACGATCCGCTCGCGACCAGCCTGTCGATCCCGGGATGGCCGGGCACGCTGTGGCTCACCGACCAGGAGCGCGTCGATCGCGACCAGGCGCTGTTCAGCGAGTTCTCGTACCGGTTCACGCCGAAGCTGACCGGCACCGCGGGCGCGCGCTACTACACCTACGACAATACCCTCGACGGCTTCTACGGATTCGCGGCGACGTTCAGCTCGAACGAGGGCGTCGCGACCTGTCCGTACCCGAACCTGCCGTGGCGCAACGCGCCGTGCTCGGATCTCAATGGGCGCAGCACGGGCTCGGGAATCACGCCAAAGCTGAACCTGACCTATAAGCTCTCGGCGAACAAGCTGATCTATGCGACCTACTCGAAGGGCTTCCGGCCGGGCGGCGTGAACCGCAACGGCGGCGGCAAGCTCCCGCCGTACAAGCCGGACTACCTGATCAACTGGGAGTTCGGCTGGAAGACGCAGTGGGATCAGAACCGCTTCCGCTGGAACGGCGCGGTGTTCTACGACAAGTGGAAGGACTTCCAGTTCGCGTTCCTCGGGCCGAACGCGCTCACGATCATCGCCAATGCGGGCTCGGCGGACGTGAAGGGCATCGAGACCAACGTCGCCTGGCGGGCAACCCGTTCCCTCACGCTGACCAGCGGGATCGCGTACCTCGACGCGAAGCTCACCCAGGAGTACTGCGCCGATCCGACCGGCGCCCAATGCTACCCCGGCACGAGCTACGAGCAGTACGCGCCGAACGGGCAGCAGCTCCCAGTCACGCCGAAGTTCAAGGGCAACGTGACCGCACGGTATACCTTCATGCTGGGTTCGCTGCACGCGAACGTGCAGGGGTCGGCGGTGTACGTCGGACCGCGCTGGGCGGACCTGCGGATGGTCGCGCGCAACGATCTCGGCCAGGAGCCTTCCTACACGCTCGCGGACTTCTCGTTCGGGATCGACAAGGGGTCCTGGCATGCGGGGATCTACGTGAACAACGCGTTCGACAAGCGCGCGGTGCTCGACCGCTTCGCCGAGTGCGACGTGGCGACCTGCGGATCGGTCGCGATCTACAACGTGCCGAACCAGCCGCGCACCATCGGCGTGAAGTTCGGGCAGAGGTTCTGAACGAACCTCTACGCGGCAACGGCTGAGCGCGCGCCGCGCGCGCCGCCCCTCGAGGGTAGCGCGCGCGGCGACGTCCTCGTCGTCGGCGCCGGGTTCACCGGACTATCGACCGCACTGCACCTCGCCGAACGCGGGGTCGCGGCGGTCGTCGTCGACGCCGAAACGATCGGTTTCGGTGCTTCCGGGCGCAATGGCGGGCAGGTCAATCCCGGTCTCAAAGCCGATCCCGACGAGGTCGAGCGGCGCTTTGGCGCCGAGCGCGGACGCGCGCTCACCGCCTGGGCCGGTGGCGCACCGGCATTCGTATTCTCATTGATCGAACGTCTTGGGATCCGCTGCGAGGCGCGGCGCAACGGCACCCTGCGCGCGGCCGCGCAGGCGCGGCACGTCGCCGCGGTCGAGCGCACCGCTTCGCAATGGGCCGCGCGCGGCGCACCGGTCGAGTTTCTGGATCGCGACGCGGTCGCGGCCGCGACCGGGAGCGAGCGCTATCGCGGCGCGATGCTCGATCGGCGCGGCGGTGACTTGAACCCCTTGTCCTATGCGCACGGGCTCGCGCGGGCGGCGATCGAC
>JAKBCG010000380.1 GCA_021808035.1 Pseudomonadota bacterium | reverse complement strand
TCGGAGATATGAATAAAGCTGGGAATATTCCCGCGCAGATCGAGCAGCGTGTGCAGCTTGACGGCAGCCTTCGCCGACCGGAACGGCGCCCACGGAAAAACCGACAGGCACAAGTCGATCGTCGTCGCGTCGAGCGCGTAAACCGTTTCCGCCAGATCCACCCCGAAGGGTTCCTCGGCATACAAGCCGCGCGCGATACCGATCAAGCGCTCGGCGAAGCTCGCGTAGATACGCCAATCGCGGGTCGCATTGGCGTTGGCGAGGGTGTTGCGCGAGACATTGCTGCGAATCCCCAAGTGATAGAGCTTCGCCGCTTGCGCTCGAAGGCTCGACTCGATATCTCGCAGGCTCTCTCGGTAGGTCAGTTGCGCGAAGGCCATGCACAGGTACTGGTCCAGACACGAGAAGCTCTTGACCTTGTGCTCCCCGGCATAACGCGCCACGCAACGGCGGAACGTCGTCAGCGGAAGATGGCGCATCAACTGCGAGAAAACGAGCTGGCCTTGATGCATCGATCGACTCCGCGGCGGGGACCGCGATCACGGTGCGCGAGGGCGAATCGATGTTCAAATCGAGACCAAGGAAATATCGCGTTTTCTGTATCATGTTCAACAACTTAAATGCGTCGTCCCCTTCAACGTTGGGACACTACTGATACCGAATATGAACCCGTCGCATCCGACGTCGTGGAAATCGCGAGACACCAGTGGTTGTCGGTGAGCCGCGAGTTGTACGCGAGTTGACTGATGATCCATCGCTGATCGAAACGGTCCCAAAGCACGATCGGGTCGCCGCCGTCGTTCGTCGCGCAAAGACTGTTCGACAGCGAACTGAAGATCGCATGAATGGGTTCCGGTGCAAGCGTTTGTTCGGGCGCGGCACCGAAGACCGGGTGGCGCCAGACCGCGAATTCCACGTTCACGGTTTGCACGATTTGCGTGGGGCTGACCGCCAGGTTCGGATCTGGCGGCACATAGACGTTGACGGAGTCAGTGCCGATACCGTCGAATGAGGATCCCAACGACAGGTCCGTATAACTCAGCGGACTCGTTAGATCGGTGTCGGTCCAACTGTTACCGGGCTTACCACCCGGCTTGCCGACGCCCGTGCCGGCGACCGGCACCGGATGCCTGAGCGGCAAGACATGGAAAGGCGCGTTTGGCTTCTCGCGCCGCGTACCCATCAGCGCTCGAAGCGGCGGTGTCAGCGCGTGCTGCGACCCCAGCGTGACGGCGCGCGCGGCCTGTTGAGACCGAGCCGCCGACCAAGGCGCCACAAGGATCGCCAAGAAGAACAAACAACCGGAAAACGCACGACCGGCTCTAATACATGAATTCCTATTCATGGAAGCCTCCTGCCAGAAATATCGTTCCTTCGATACCCCGTCTCTGACGGCAGCCAGCCACCGCGTATTTTATCACCGGCGAGCATCGACGGCGGCCCGGGCGTAGACCGCCGATCTCGCCCTCCTCGTAGCCGAGCTGCCCTCCCGGGCGCGCCGCGCGGTCGATCGCCTCGAGGAGGCGCTCGGTGCCGGGGTTGTGCCTCGCGCACGGGAGGAAATCCGCCGCCATGTCGGGATCTCGACCGTCGGGGCGGATGCTCAGGAACTCCGGCGTTTTGCGGCGTTTGGCGGCCTGACGACGAAATTATTTCGCGCCGGCGGCTCGCGAATAATAATTTGGTAGCGGGGGCGTGAATACGCTTACGACTATCTCATTCAAATTGACACTAGCGAGCGAAAGCGCTGCTACGCACCATCCCGCTTTTAGCTGAGTCGGCTGCCTAGATGGCTGCTAGCGCCAATTAGAGCGCCTCGCGGATAACCATCGCTCCCCCACTGTTTGTCACCGTCTGCTCCAGCCAGTCGCTCACCCACCGCGCGCTGTTCACGTTCACGTGGAATCGGCGTTCAAGATCGGCGGAATACGCAGATCGCGCCTCGGCGGTGTTTGAAGGCGCCGGTGCGGCTACGGAGCCGGGACCGGACATCAAGACGCTGCACGCCAAGATCGGGCAGTTGTCGCTGGAGAACGATTTTTTAGCCGGCGCGCTCGGACGGCTTCCCGGATCGAGCGCCAAGCGATGATCAATCCAGAGCACAAACTGCGCCTGACGCGCCAGGCGCAGCTGCTGCAGCTCTCGCGCGCCTCGCTGTATTACGAGCCCGTAGCCGCCTCGCGAGCGGATCTTGAGTTGATGCGCCGGACCGATGAGTTGCACCTCGAGTGGCCGTTCCTGGGCAGCCGCATGCTGCGCGACATCCAGCGCCTCGAGGGCATCCGCGTCGGCCGCCGGCACGTCGCGACGCTGATGCGAACGATGGGGATCGCGGCGCTGTACCGACGATCGAACACCAGCCGGCGACATCCGCGTCATGCGATCTATCCGTACCTGCTGCGCAAACTCGTGATCGATCGGCCCAACCAGGTGTGGGCGACCGACGTGACCTACATCCCGATGGAGCGCGGCTTCGTGTATCTGGTCGCCGTCATGGACTGGTTCAGCCGCAAAGTCCTGAGCTCGCGGATCTCGAACAGCCTGACCGCCGACTTCTGTGTCGAGGCCCTCGAGGAAGCGATCGCACGGTACGGAACGCCCGAGATCTTCAACACCGACCAGGGGTCGCAATTTACGCACCTCCAGCTTCATCCAGGTTCTGCAGAAGAACCGAATCCAAATCAGTATGGATGGCCGCGGCGCCTGGCGCGACAACGTGTTCGTCGAGCG
>JAKBCG010000379.1 GCA_021808035.1 Pseudomonadota bacterium | reverse complement strand
GCGAGGCGAACAGGTTCAGGAAATTGCGCGACCACACGTCCTCGAGGAATGCGGTGCTGATCCCTTGCATGATCCGCGTGCAGAAGTCCCACAGCAGCACCGCGCCGAGCAGGGTCGGCACGAAGTTCACGCCGTGGCCCTCGATCGAGTTGAGGTAACGGGTGATGAAGCCCCACAGCACGATGTCGATCGCGACCCAGGTGATCATCGGGAAGAGCCGCACGGGGCTGCCGCGCAGCAGGTAGATCTGGCGCAGGATCACGCCGGCGATCGGTCGCCGCTTCACGCGGCACCGCCGGCATTCGCGGACAGCGGCTCGCGCGCGACGCGGATGAACAATTCCTCCAGGCTCGCGGCGCCGTGCCGTCCCGGCAGCGAACCGGGTTCGCCTTCCAGCAGGATCCGGCCGTGCGACAGCAACAGCACCCGGTCGCAGACCGCTTCGACCTCGAGCATGTTGTGGGATGTCCAGAGGATCCCGCAGCGGCGGCTCGCGGCGAGGCCCTTGATCTTCTCGCGCACGATCTGCGCCGCGGAAGGGTCGAGCGATGCCGTCGGTTCATCCAGCAGCAACAACTCCGGGCGATTCAGCAGCGCCTTCGCGAGCGCCACGCGGGTCTGCTCTCCCGAGGACAGCAAACCGCACTTGGTGTCGGCGAGACGCGCGAGATCGAACTCCTCGATCAGCGCGTCGATGCGGTGCGTGCCGTCCGCGACGTCGTAGAGCAGCGCGAAGATCCGCAGGTTCTGCCGCACCGTGAGATTGCCCGGCAAGGCCGAGTACACCGCCGCGAAATTGGTGCGCGCGAGCGCCGCCCCGCGCCGCGATCGCAGCGGGATCCCGCCGATCTGCACCTCGCCCGCCGAGGGCTCGAGGAGCCCGAGGATCATGTTGATCGTCGTCGTCTTGCCCGCGCCGTTCGGCCCGAGGAGTCCGACGATCTCGCCGTGGCGAACCTCGAAGGACACGCGGTCCACCGCTTTGAGCGCGCCATAGCGCTTCTCGAGCTGCGCGACGCGCAACGCTGGGACGCCCGCCGAGGGCTTGTCGGTCTCGGCTGTCATCGATCGGGATCCGTGGAAGCTTCGGGTTCGGGCGGCGCGTGCCGGGTGTCAAGCGGCATTTTAGACGCAAACCGCGCGGGTGCGGCAATTCTGCACGATCGCGAGCGCGCCGCTCGATCGAACGCATATCTGCTCGAACGCGAAATTTTTAGCCGTTTCCTCATGCCTTGGATTTTCCGAGACTGGTTCCGCGGATCGATGACATTCACCACGACCTCAACGACACAGGAGTCTCCCATGAACAGCTTCACGGTCACCGCAATCGGCCAGTTGGCGAAGAATCCCGAGCTCGCGATCAAGGGCGACGTGTCCTACACGCGCTTTTGCCTCGTCGGCAACGACTACATCGGCAAGGACGAGGCCGGCAACGCGCGCGAGGCGGTCACGAGCCTCTGGTTCACCGCGTTCGACTCGCTCGGCGAAGCGATCGCGAAGAACGCGCGCAAGGGCGACCAGTTGATCGTGCAGGCGCAGGTCCGGGCGAGCAACTGGACCGACCGCGACGGCGAAAAGCAGTACGACCATTCGTTCGTGGTCCAGGGCTTCAAGTTCGGCGCCCCGGGCAAGGCGAAGCGCGAGGAACTGGCGTCGCGCCGCGCGACCGCGGTCGAGTCGTAGTGACACGTCGCGTCGCGCCCGAGCCGCCCTTGCGCCGTCGATACGCCACCGGAGGACACCCAGGATGAATCAACCAAACCGAACCGCGGTCGGGACGCGAACGCCGCCGCGACGCCGAGCGCGGCGCGACGTCGCCGCGGCACTGCTGCTCGCGCTGCCGCTGACGGCCTTCGCGCAGGCGTCCCCGTTCATGACCGGCGCGACCGCCTTGCAGGCGAACATCCTCGCCTGGCTCACGCCGATCGCGATCATCCTCGTGATGGTGCTCGGCGGCATGGCGATGGCGAACCGGGTTTCCTGGGGTTGGGTGGTCGGCGCGATCCTCGGAATCGCGATCGCCTTCGGCGCGCCGCAAATCGTCACCTGGGTGCGCGGGATGTTCGGCGTCTGAGGAGCACCGATGACCGACCGTGGCATCACCGCCGACGTGTTGTTCGTGGGCGCGACCCGGCCCCCGATGCGCTGGGGAGTCACCTACGCCGCGCTGATGTTCAACATGGTGTTCACCCTCGAGGCCTTCCTCGTGACGAAGAATCTGCTCGCGCTCCTGCTGTGCGTGCCGATCCACGGGATCTGCGCGCTCTTGTGCCTGCAGGATCCGCGGTACTTCGACCTCTTGCTGCTGTGGTCGATGACGAGGCTCCCGGCGTGGATCCGTGGCGTGCGGACGTGGCGAGCGAGCGGCTACGGGCCCCTGATCATCGACTTGCCGAACGGCCGCGCGAAGCGACGTCGGCGTCCCGTGAGCGTCGTCGCCGGATCGGTCGCCGGAGGGCGCCGCGCATGTTGAGCGCTCGGCACATCGCCGCGGCCGTCCGGGAGCCGATCGCCTCGCGGCACGTGCCGTACACCGCGCACGTTGCCGAGACGGTCGTTCGAACGCGACAGGGTCATTACGTGCAGGCCTTCCGTCTCGCCGGGGCGTCGTTCGAATGCGCCGACGACGCCGTGCTCGACGCCTGGCACGAACGGCTCAACTCGCTCTGGCGCAACCTCGCAAGTCCGGAGCTCGCGCTTTGGACTCACCTGGTTCGAAGCGATGCGGGTGC
>JAKBCG010000025.1 GCA_021808035.1 Pseudomonadota bacterium | reverse complement strand
GGCGGGTTCTTCGATCAGGCGATGCCCTGCGCCGGCGTCGGCATGGCGGTCGGCATCTTCGCGCGCGGCAGCGACCCCGCCCCGGTGCTCGCCAGGATGCGCGCGATCCTCGCGAACGCGGCCGGGAAAGGCATCGATCCGGCGCTCGTCGCGGCGGCCAAACGCAAGGCGATCGCGAGTCTGGAATTCCAAAGGAACTCGATCGACGGATTGGCGAACGCGTGGTCCGATGCGCTCGCCTTCCAGCACCTCCGTTCACCGGACGAGATCCGGGCCGCGATCGGGGCGGTCACGCCGGAAGCGGTGGATGCGCTCGCGAGGGCGGCCTTCGATCCGGCGCACGAGATCGCGGCGATCCTGACGCCGCAGAGCTCCGGCAAACCGGTCACGGGCAAGGGATTCGGCGGCGCCGAGACCTTCTCATCGACCCCGTCAGGGCCGGTCCGGCTCCCCGCGTGGGCGGCGCGCTCCTTCGCGCGGCTCAAGGTGCCCCGCTCGACCCTCACGCCGGTCGCTTACACGCTGCCCAACGGACTGAAACTGATCGTGC
The DNA here is from genome assembly GCA_021808035.1 of Pseudomonadota bacterium. GTDB lineage: Bacteria > Pseudomonadota > Gammaproteobacteria > Steroidobacterales > Steroidobacteraceae > Bog-1198. The sequence goes on along the minus strand of JAKBCG010000025.1, from coordinate 14,195 downwards.
AACCCGAGTCGATCAGCCACACCGTCGAGGTGTACGGCCAGGTGAAGAGCAACGAGGACCTCGAGGCGCCGAAGGGCGAGGAAGGGGTTGCCGACGTGCTCGACGGACTGTTCGGCTACGGCACCACGAGCCTCGGCCGCCTGGCATTCCAGCGCGCGTTGGACCGGATCAGCGCCACGGCGCGCTTGGGGTCGAGCTTCTCGCTCGCGGTACCGTCCACCCAGGTCGCGGCCGGCATGGAACTGCTCGCGGACGGCGAACTGCACCCGGCGTTGCCACCGAAGGCGTTCGCGATCGTGCGCGCGCAACAGGCGGGCTTCGTCGCCGGCGAGCTGCGCTCGCCGGGGTTCTTGCTGGACCTCGGTCTCGGCAAGGCATTGCTCCCCCCGGCCGATCCACAACTGCGCCACGCGACGCCGGCGAATCTCGCAAAGCTCACCCGCGCCGAAGTGGAGCGCTATTACGCCCACACGTTCCGCCCGGACATGACGACGATCGTGATGGTCGGCGACATCCAGCCTGAGGACGCGAAACGCATCGTCGAATCGGCCTTCGGCGGTTGGACCGCGCACGGCCCGAAGCCGCGGGTCGACTACGGACCCGCACCGCCGAACCGACCGGGGCAGTTGCTCGTACCCGATCGCAGTGCGAGCCAGGACGAGGTGCGGATGAGCGAGCTGATCCCGGTGACCCGCGACGATCCGGCGCGCTTCGCGCTGAACCTCGGCAACGAGATCCTCGGCGGAGGCTTCTACGCGTCCCGTCTGTACCGGGATCTGCGCGACAAGACGGGCCTCGTCTACACGGTCGGCACGAGTTTCGACTACGGCAAGCACCGCAGTACCTACACCGTGTCGTTCGGCGCCGATCCGGACAAGGTCGCCGCGGCCCGGGCGATCGTCGCGAGGGACTTGACCGCGATGCAGCGCGCCCCGGCCACGGCGGCGGAGCTCGACCGCGCGAAGGGTATCCTGCTGCGGCAGATTCCGCTCGGCGAGTCGAGCTTCGGCGCGATCGGCCGGGAGCTGCTGCAACTGTCGATCGAAGGCAAGCCGCTCGACGCGATGACGATCGCCGCGCGGCGCTACCTCGCGCTGACCGCCACCGAGGTGCGCGCGGCGTTCGCGCACGCGGTGCGACCGCGAGGCTTCGTGACCGCGGTCAAGGGGCCCGCGCCGAACTGATCGCGAACAGCTTCTGGTAACCCGAGGCGCTGAAGCCAACGGTGACGGTACCGTCCTCGCGCACCAGCACGGGCCGGCGGATCAGCGCGGGGTACTCTTTCAACAGGAGCAGCCATTCGGGATCGCTCGCGGGGTTCTTGCGCTGGGGGAGCAGCGTGCGCCAGGTCGTTCCGCTCTTGTTCACGAGCCGCTCCCAGCCGCCCAGCCGTTTCGCCCAGTCGCGCAAGGTCTCCCCCGGGACCGGCTCCGCGCGATAGTCGACGAACGTACATGCGATGCCGGCCCGCTCGAGCCAGCGCAGCGCCTTGCGGCAGGTATCGCAGTGGGGTAGACCGAATACGCGCATACCCATCCTGAAGTTCTCCTTCGGTTTCGTCCGTCGCACCCGTGTCGCGCGGACCGACAGCTTACAATGCGGCTGACGGCGCCCGCGAGCCGGCGGCCGGTCCGCGGCCGCGGGACCCGCCGACCGCCGGAACCACCTGGGGAGCGCGATGGACGCGAGCGCGGTAATCAACCCCTTGGCGACTTTGCTCCAGGTCTTGCTGATCGACCTGGCGTTGACCGCGGACAACGCGATCGTGGTCGGCCTCGCCGTGTCGGGGCTGCCGAAGCACCGCCGCCGGTCCGCGATCGCGGCCGGCATGCTCGGCGCGACCCTGCTGCGCATCGGCCTCGCGGTGATCGCGCTGCGCTTGCTCGCGATCATCGGCCTCGTGCTCGCGGGCGGGCTGCTGTTGCTGTGGGTCGCATGGAAGACGTACCGCGAGCTTCGCCGCCGGCCGCACCGGCATCCGGATCACGAGCGGTCGAGGTCCCTGGGCCAGGCGATCGCGCAGATCGTAGTCGCGGATCTGTCGATGAGTTTCGACAACGTGCTCGCGGTCGCCGGCGCGGCCGCCGGGCACGTCGGGATCCTGATCGTCGGGCTCGTCGTCTCGATCGTCTTGATGGGCGTCGCGGCGAACGCGATCGCGGCTCTGCTCGAGCGGCGGCGGTGGCTTGCCTGGGGCGGTCTCGCGATGGTGCTCTACGTCGCACTGCGGATGATCTGGCGCGGGAGCCTCCAGGTACTCGCGCACGCGCACTGAGCGTCGCGAAGACCCCGGCGCGCCGGTTGGCCAGGCGGCCGAGGACGGCTAACATGGGAGTTTTACACCTGCCGTTGCGCCCGGAGGATGCATTGATGAAGTCCCCGTCCCGCTCGCTTCGAACCGCGGCAGCCGCGCTCGCCTGGTGCGCATGCGCCGCGTTCGGCGCGACCCCGCACGCGCAACGCGCGTCCGCCGAACCGAAGGATGTTTTCGCGCACGTGAAATTCCGCAACCTCGGCCCCGCGATCGCGGGGGGGCGCGTGACCGCGGTCGCCGGGGTTCCCGGTAATCCGCGGGTCTATTACGTCGGCGCGGCCGCCGGCGGCGTGTTCAAGACGACCGACGGCGGCTTGTCCTGGAAGGCGGTCTTCGAGCATGAAGCGACCAGTTCGATCGGCGCGATCGCGGTCGCGCCGTCGAATCCGAACCTGGTCTGGGTCGGTACCGGCGAGGCCAACATCCGCAACGACGTGATCCCGGGCGCGGGCATCTACCGGTCGACCGATGCCGGCAAGTCCTGGAAGCGCATGGGTCTCGCCGACGTCGGGCAGATCGCCAGAATAGCGATCGATCCGCACGACCCTCGCCACGTGGTGGTCGCGGCGCTGGGGCATGAATGGGGACCGAATCCGGACCGCGGCATCTACGAGACGACCGACGGCGGCAAGACCTGGCGCAAGAGCCTGTTCGTCGACGATCGCACCGGCGCAATCGACGTCGCGATGCAGCCCGGCAATGGCGAGGTCGTGTTCGCGGCGACCTGGCAGGCGCATCGTGAGCCATGGATGCTGCACGACGGCGGCCCCGGTTCGGGCATCTGGCGCTCGACCGACGGCGGCGCAACCTGGAAGCGATTGACGAAGGGCCTGCCGGCCTCGCCGATCGGCCGGATCGGGCTCGCGATCGCGCCGAGCGATCCCGAGCGCATCTACGCGGTGCTCGAAGCGCCGATCGGCAAGGGCTCGTTGTTCGTCTCGGACGACCTCGGTGACCACTGGCACGAGGTCACCGACAACCACGCGCTGAACGTGCGCGGGTTCTATTTCACCACGCTCGAGGTCGCGCCGGATGACGCCGACCGGGTGTATTTCCTCGGCTTCCAGCTGCTGGAATCGGACGATGGCGGCAAGACCGTGCGCGTGATCGATCAGAAAGTGCACGTCGATCACCACGCGCTGTGGATCGACCCGCTGAACCCAAAGCGCATGATCCAGGGCAACGACGGCGGCGCGTACCTGTCGCTGGATGGAGGCAAGACCTGGCGATTCCTCGACGGGATGGCGATCGAGCAGACCTACATGGTGTCGGCCGACAGCCGCACACCGTACGACCTGTGCGCGGGCCTGCAGGACAACAGCGGCTGGTGCGGACCGTCCTCGTCGCTCGCGGACGGCGTCGTCTCCGGGAACGACTGGTACACGGTCGTCGGCGGAGACGGCGAGTACGTGGTGCCGGCGCCGTCGAATCCGGACGTGATCTACGCCGACGCCGAGGACGGCACGATCGTGCGGTTCGACCGCAGGACGAAGCAGACGCTGTTCGTCATGCCCTACCTGCACGGTCCCGGGTACATCGACGACCTGCCGCCGTCGCAGCAGAAGGTCCGGTTCAACTGGACCCCGCCGATCGCGGTCGATCCGCATGCCGAGAACACCGTGTACATCGGCGGCAACGTGCTGCTGCGGTCCACGGACGGCGGGCTCGACTGGCGCGCGATCAGTCCCGATCTGACCCGCAACGACAAGTCGAAGCAGCGGCTGTCCGGCGGGCCGATCCATTACGACTTGTCGGGCGCGGAGACCTACGACACGATCCTCTCGATCCAGGTCGCGCCGAGCGATCCCGAGGTGCTCTGGGTCGGCAGCGACGACGGGGTCGTCTCGCTCACGCGTGATGGCGGTAAGCACTGGCGGACCGTGACGCCGCCCGGCGCGCCGGCCTGGGCGCGCGTCTACCAGATCGACGTATCGCCGGCCGATCCTGGTACCGCCTATCTCGCGTTCGACGCCCACGAGTTGAACGACGACAAGCCGTACGTCTATGGGACGACGGATTACGGCCGCCACTGGCGGCGGCTCGACGCCGGCTTGCCGGCGAACGCGTCGGTGATGGTCGTGCGCGCGGATCCGGCGGATCCGCACTTGCTCGCCGCCGGCACGATGACCGGACTGTGGATCTCCCGCGACGGCGGGAGCCACTGGGCCCGGCTGAAATCGAACCTGCCGACGATGCCGATCTTCGACCTGAAGTTCGTGCGCGGCGATCTCGTGCTGGCGAGCCACGGCCGCGGCCTGTGGGTGCTCGATCATTTCGCGCCGGTCGCCGAGCTCGACCCCGCCGCGGTTCCAGCGCACCTCGCGCTCTACACGCCGCGCAACGGAGTCGAATTCCAGCGGTGGCAACGCGGCGAAGGCGCGGAACCGGCGTTCGTGACGCCGAACGCGCCGGATGGCGTGATGATCGACTACAGCCTGCCGAAGAAGCTCGAGGCGGATGCGCAGCAGAAGGCGCTGCACCAGACGCCGGTCCGGATCCGGATTCGCGACGCGAAGGGCCGGCTGATCGCAACCCGCTACGGCGCCTCGGGCAGCGGCTTGAATCGCTTCGTCTGGGACATGCGCTACGACGGGCCGACGCCGATCGACTTCGAGAAGCCCTCGGTCGCGGGCAAGCGTCCGGCGTGGGAACGCGGACCCCGCGGGCCCCAGGTGCTGCCCGGCGCGTACACGATTTCCGTGACCGCGGCGGGGCGGACCGAGTCGGTGCAGGCGCGGGTCGAAGCGGACCCGAATCAGCCGCCAGCGTTGCAGGCGCAGACCGAGTCGCTGCAGCTCGCCCTCGAGACGCGCGCGCAAGCCGACGCGATGAACCGGATGTTGAACCGGATCAGCGCGATGCAGGCGCAGCTCGCCGCCTACCGGCACTCCGTCGCGGAGGAGTCCGCGAGCATCGACCCGTCGCTCCAGGCACGGGCGAAGACGCAGGCCGCGCTGGTCGCGCGGGCCCAGGCGTTGGCCGCGAAGCTCGGCAAGCTGAAGGACTCGATGTACGACCCCAAGGTCCAGCACGAGGTCCCCGAGGACGACCTGCACCAGCTGACCGACCTGCACGGCGCCGTGAGCCAGAATGCGCGGGTGTTCGCGGATCTCGGCACGCAGGCGCCGACCGGTCCGCTGCGACGGATCGAGCAGGAGGTCGCGGCTGAGTTGAACGCGAAGCTCGCGGCCTACGGCGCGCTGCTCGCGGGCGACGTCGCCGCCTATGATCGAGCGGCGTACGCCGCGGGGGCGCCGACGCTCGCGGCCGGCAAGCCGATCGCGGTCGCGGCGCCGCCATCGATCGACTGAGGTCGGCGCGAGGCATGCTGGACGTGATGCACGGCACCCTGAGCTTCGACGGCGTCGAGTACCCGGACGCGGAGGCCTCCGACCCGGTCCGGCTCGGCTGGATGCGCGGCTCGCCGCCTCCGCCCGAGCGGCGCATCCGTTTCGAGGACGACCGGTTTCTCGAGTTTCCGCAGCTGCGCTGGAGCTTGTCGCACATGCGCGAAATCCTGCCGACGGCACGCGTCTGGCGTGGCGATCACGCGAACGTCCGGTGGCCGGCGCCGGACCGGTCGACCGAAGCGTCGATCGACGCGCTGGAATTCGTCGATCTCGACGGGCGGCATCGCGGGTGGCGGGATGCGCTCGCGGACACGTACACCGACGGAATCCTGGTGCTGCACCGGGGCAAGCCGGTCTACGAGCGTTACTTCGGCGCCCTCGATGCGCATCGTCCGCATGCGTGCTTTTCGATCACGAAATCCTACGCCGCGACCGTCGCCGCGACCTTGATCCACGAGGGTGCGCTCGACGAGACCCGGACGGTGCCGTACTACCTGCCGGAAATGGCGGAGTCGGGATATCGGGACGCGACCCTGCGGCATCTGCTCGACATGCAGGCTGGCATCGCGTATTCGGAGGACTATCAGGACCCCCGGGCCGAGATCTGGGCCTATGCGCGTGCGGGCGGGCTGCGGCCGCGCCGCGCCGGCGATCCTGGACCGACGAACTATTACGACTTCCTGGTCACGCTGCGCCAGCAGGGCGAGCATGGCCGCACCTTCGACTACAAGACGGTGAACACCGAGGTGCTCGGCTGGATCATGAAGCGCGTCACAGGGTTCGGGCTCGCGGACACCCTGTCGCAGCGGATCTGGTCACGCATCGCCTGCGAGGAGGACGCGTACCTCGGCATCGACTCGATCGGCGTCGAGATGAGCGGCGGCGGCCTGAACGCCTGCCTGCGCGACATCGCGCGCTTCGGCGAATTGATGCGTCGGGACGGCGACTGGAACGGTAGGGAGATCGTCCCGGCCGCCGTGGTCGCCGACATTCGCGCGGGGTCCGATCCGTCGAAGTTCCCGGCGACCGAGTACCCGCTGCTGCCGGGCTACTCGTATCGGAGCATGTGGTGGATCGCGCACGACGCGCTCGGCACGTTCGAGGCACGCGGGATCCACGGGCAGCGCCTGTACGTCGCGCCGCGTGCGGAACTGGTGATCGCGCGCTTCGCGTCGCATCCAGTCGCGACCAGCGCGGCGAACGATCCCATCACTCTGCCCGCGTTCCGCACGCTCGCTCGGGAGCTCGCCGGGATTTGAACGCGCGCCGGACCACCAACCCCGGTTCAACGCAACTGGCTGTCCTTGCTGCCGCGGCGGTTGTAGCCGCTGAACTTCGCCTCGTCGCGGTCGCGTTCCGCCTGGCACGCGACGCAGAGCCTCACGCCGGGGATCGCGGCACGGCGGGCGCCGGGGATCTCGCCGCCGCAGGACTCGCAGTGGCTGAGCGACGGCCCCGCTGGCAGACGGCTTCGCACTCGCCGCACGCCGTCCTTCACGGTCGCGTCGATCTGTTCGTTGACGGCATTGTCGCCCGCCCATCCGATCGCCATCGGCCGAATCCCTCCTGTTCGCTGCACGACGATCCGCCTGCGAACCGACTTGTTGGGCCACGGTCGCGGCGATTCAAGTATCACCGCACGCGACGCCCCGATGCAACCGCGCGGGGAACTTCGGGCCGTGCCCCCGGCCTAAGAGTGCGTTCGCGCAACCCGGCGCAATCCCTGAGTCCCTCATCATGACCCGACCGGAATACCGCGCCGCGTTCTCGCTCGCGGCCGTCTTTTCGTTGCGGCTGCTGGGCTTGTTCATGATCTATCCGGTGTTCGCCGCGTACGCGCGCGGACTCGTCGGCGCGACGCCGTCCACGATCGGCCTCGCGCTCGGGATCTACGGCCTCAGCCAGGGTCTGCTGCAGATTCCGTTCGGCATGCTGTCCGACCGGGTCGGCCGCAAGCCGATGATCGTCCTGGGGCTGCTGATATTCGCGGCCGGCAGCGCGATCGCCGCGCGCGCGACGACGATCGATGGCGTCGTGCTCGGCCGGGTGCTGCAGGGCGCCGGCGCGGTCGGCGCGGTGATCCTCGCGCTGGTCGCGGATCTCACCCGCGAGGAGAACCGCACGAAGGCGATGGCGATGGTCGGGATCACGATCGGCTTCTCGTTCATGCTCGCGCTGGTGACCGGGCCGGTCGTCGCCGGTATCGCCGGCGTTCCGGGCATCTTCTGGCTGATGGTCGCGCTCGCGCTGCTCGGCATCGCCGTGGTGCTGTTCGTCGTTCCGACGCCGGTCGACTCGCACCTGCACCGCGATGCCGAAACGGTGCCCGGGATGCTGCGGTCGGTGTTGCAAAATCCCGACTTGTTGCGCTTCGATTTCGGAATCTTCGCGTTGCACGCGATCCTGACCGCGAGCTTTCTGGTGATTCCCGCCCTGCTGCATGCGCAGCTGCGGGTCGACAGCCGCGATCAATGGATCGTGTACCTGCCCGTGCTCCTGGTGTCGGTCGCGGTGATGATCCCGGCGATCGTGATCGCCGAGAAGCGGCGGCGCATGAAGGAAGTGTTCATCGGCGCGGTCGCCGCGATCGTGGTGAGCCAGCTGCTGCTGCTGCGCGCCGGGCACAGCGTCGCGGTGCTCCTCGGCGCGGTCACGCTGTTCTTCGCCGCGTTCAACGTCCTCGAGGCGAGCCTGCCGTCGCTGATCACCAAGACCGCGCCTGCGGCCGCGAAGGGCACCGCGACCGGGATCTACTCGAGCTCGCAATTCCTCGGAATATTCTTCGGCGGCGTCGCCGGCGGCTGGATCCACCAGCTCGCCCACGCGAACGGCGTGTTCGTGGGCTCCGCGGCGATCGCGGTCGTCTGGCTGCTGGTCGCCGCGACGATGCGGCGACCGAGCCACCTGACGACTCGGATCCTGCGCATCCCGGGCACTGGAGCGATCGACGAACGCGGCCTCGGCGAACGTTTGCGGACGGTGGCGGGCGTCGCCGACGTCGCGGTCGTCGCGGCCGAGCGGGTCGCGTACCTCAAGGTCGACTCACGCACCTACGACGCGAACCGCGCGCAGACGATCGCCGGCTAGCGATCGCGGAACGGCCTCGGCCGCGGCGCGCTCACAGCGCGTTGAACAAGCTGCCGACGAGGTCGCTCGCGAGACCGAACCCGGCGCCCATGCCGAGCCCCGACATCACGTTGCCCATGAAGCCGCCACCGCCGCCCGACGCATAGGGTTGGGCGCTCCAGCCGCGCGGCTGCATCGTCGCCTGCGGCATCGACTCCACGTGGCTCTCGAGCGCATGGATGTACTGCGCCATCTGCTCGATCAGCGCGCTCGTCGTCTGGTTCTGCTTCTGCACCGCGAGCGCGGCCTCACGCAGATCGAGCACCAGCTCCCGCGCGAGGGTCTGATCCGTGACCTTGGTCTGCAGCTTGTCGGCCAACCCCTTGATCCCCTGCGCGACCTGGTCCGCCTGGGTCTGCAGCTGGATCGCCTGATTCTCGGCGGTCTGATAGTCCATGGTGCCGTACTCTCCTGAAGTGATGGCTTGGGGCCGCGTCGATGGGCCCGGATGCTGCCATTCGATCGCCGGGAGCCGGGTTGGTTCCGCGGTCCGGCGACGCTCAGCCCTCCGGACGCCCGTGCAAGCGGGCGATCAGGCTCGCTTCCCCGCGGCTCAATCCGAACGTCTCGACCAGCGCGCCGATGGAGGCACCCCGGCGGGCCGAATCGATCGCATCGTCGAGCACCCGTCCGCCACCGCTCTCGGCGAGCGCGACTCGCTCGGCGATCCGGCTCTGCTCGGCCTCGAGCCGTTGCAGCCGGGTCACGGTGCGGGTCTGCAGCACCGTCATCGCGTCGATTCTGCGGCGCAGCTCATCGACCACCGCCCCGCCTTCGGCGAGGCGCGCGGCCTGGACACGGACGGTCCGCAGCGCGAGGAGCGCAAGCCCCGCCGCAGCGATACCGACCGCGATACCGACCGCGATGCCGGCCAATGGCCACAGGTCGGCGAGTCCGAACATCCTCATCGACGCGGCCCCGTCTCGCGCGTCATCATGCGCCCCCCCCCGCCGGGATGCGCACCCGGTCCGGCGGGCGCGGCAGGCGCCCGCAGCGCCGCGGGCGACACCTTGTCCGGCAGGCGGTTCACCGCGCCCGCATGATCCGCCGGCGTCGCGTCGCTCGGTGCGACGGTGTTCCAGAGCATCACGTCGCGCTCGCGCGGACTGAGCCCAGCCACGGCCTGGCCGGAATCCTCGAGGATCAGGATGGACACGCGCCGGTTCTCGTTGCGGCCCGCGGCGGTCGCGTTCGAGGCCACTGGGTGATATTGACCGAAGCCGACGATCTCCAGGCGCATCGGATCGACCCCGTCCCGCATGAACTCGTGCACGACGCTCGCGGCGCGTCCCGCCGACAACTCCCAGTTGGACGGGAACTGCGCGGTATGGATCGGCCGGTCGTCGGTGTGCCCCTCCACGCGGATCGGATTCGGCAGCGGCTTCAACGCCTGCGCGAGCGTCCTCAAGATCGGCAGTGCCGCCGGCGAAAATGCGTCCGAGCCGCTCGGAAACAGGATGTCCGTGTTGATCTCCACTTCGAGCCAGAGACTCTCCCGCCGGACCGTCACCAGCTTCTGGTCGATCAAGGTCTTCAAGGCGCTCTCGACCTGCCGTTGCAGGTGGGCCAGCGCAACGGATTCGGCGCCCTGCCCCGCCTGACCGGCGGCTTTCGCGGCCGTCCGCGACGTCGCGGTATGGGGCAGCTTGATCAACGCCGTCGGTTGCACTCCGGCCAGCCGCTTCGTGCCGACATTGCCGGTCGCCGGCTGTCCGACCGGAATCGGCTGGGTCGTCATCGGAACGCCGCGGAACGCCGCGATCAGCGAGTTCGACAGCACCCGCAGCTTGCCGGCGTTGACCGAGGAGATCGCGTACATCACCGTGAACAGCGCGAACAGCAAGGTCACGAGGTCGCCGTAGGGTATCGCCCAGGCTTCGTGGTTCGCGTGTTCCTCGTGTTTCTTCTTGCGTGCCATGACGGGTCAGTGGTGGAAGTAGCCCTTGAGCTTCGATTCGATGTTGCGCGGGTTCTCGCCCTGCGCGATCGCGATGATGCCTTCGATGACCATCGTCCGCACCTGGAACTGGTCGTGCAGGATCGACTTCAACTTGTTGCTCATCGGCAGCAGGAACAGGTTCGCGAAGGAGATGCCGTAGACGGTCGACACGAACGCGGCCGCGATGCCGGCGCCAAGCTTCGACGGGTCGGCCAGGTGCTCCATCACCGCCATCAGGCCCATCACCGCCCCGATGATCCCGAGGGTCGGCGAATAGATGCCCATGCCCTCGAACACCTTCGCGGCCTGGGTGTCGAAATGCTCCATCGTGTCCAGTTCGATCTCCATGCTCGAACGGATCGCGTCCGGCTCGCCGCCGTCGACCAGGGACTGCAGCCCCTTCTTCAAGAACGGATCCTTTTCCTGCTCGACCGCCGACTCCAGGCCGAGCAGGCCCTGCTTGCGCGCGATGTTGCTCCACTCGACGATCTTCTCGATCATCGCGTTCGCGTCGTTCGCCGGCGGCTTGAACACCCAATGGATGATGCTCCAGGCCCGCAGCAAGGTCGGCAGACGGGTCTGCATCAAGCTCGCCGCGAACGTGCCGAGGACCACGATCACGAACGCGGCGCTGCTCACCAGCGCGCCGGCGGTGCTTCCCTTCAGGATCGCACCGCCGATCACGGCGACCAGCGCGAGCACGACCGCGATCACACTGAGGAAGTCCATGCGCTCAGTCCACCGTCAGCCAATCGGCGAGTCGCGCGCGCAGACGCACCAGCGCCTGGCCATGCACCTGGCATACGCGAGATTCGGACACCTCGAGAACCTCGCCGATCTCCCGCAGGTTCAGTTCCTCGTCGTAATACAGCGAGAGCACGAGTCGTTCGCGCTCGGGCAGTTGCTCGATCGCCGCGACGAGCGCTTCGCGAAAGCTCGCGTCCTCGACCATGTCGAACGGTCCGAGGCTTTCGTCCGCCGCATGGTCCGCGGGACTCGCGTCGTCGTCGGTCGAGGCGGTCTGCTCGAAGCTGAACAGGCGGCAGCTCGCCGCATCCTGCAGGAGCTTGTGGTATTGCTCCGTCGAGATGCCGAGCGCCGCGACGACGTCCGCGGCGTTCGCGTCACGGCCGGTCGCGTTCTCGACCTGGCGCATCGCTTCGGCGACTGCCCGCATGCTGCGATGCACAGAGCGCGGGGTCCAGTCGGACTTGCGGACCTCGTCGAGCATCGCACCGCGGATGCGGATGCCGGCGTACGTTTCGAAGTTCGCGCCCTTGCCGGTCTCGTAATGCTTCGCCGCGTCCAGCAGCCCGATCATTCCCGCTTGAATCAGGTCGTCGACCTCGACCGAGGGGGGCATCCGGCTCACCAGGTGATACGCGATCCGTTTGACCAGATCGGCATGCCGGATCACCAGGTCCGTCTGCGAGGCTTCGTCGGTCGGCGGATCACCCTCCCGTCCATGGGCCGCGAGCGCATGTTGGTCGGCCGAGTACCGTGTGCTTGCGATCATTGCAGTTCCGTCGTGGGAGTCATCCCAACTCCCAGCATGCGTTCGACGAAGAATTCCAGGTGGCCACGCGCGGACGTGGGCACAGACCACTTATCGGCCGCGGCGGCCAGATTCTTGAGCGCCCGCGACGCCACGGCGGTCGGATACGCGTCCACCACCGCCGTCTGCCGCTGCACCGCACGCCGCAGATACTCGTCGTAGGGCACCGAGCCGCAGAACTCGAGGCCGACATCGAGAAACCGGTCACAGACCCGCTGGATCTTCTGGAACAATTCGGGCCCTTCTCCCGTGCGCCGGGTCTGGTTCGCGAGCACCTGGAACCGACGGACCCCGTGCTCGCGGCTCAGCACCTTGATCAGTCCGTACGCATCGGTGATCGACGCCGGCTCGTCGCAAACGACGACCACGACGTGGTGGGCGGCCTTCGTGAACGTCACGACGCTGTCGTGCAGGCCCGCGGGCGTGTCGATGATCAAGGTGTCGATGCGGTGATACAGGTCGCTGAATGCACGGATCAGGCCGGCGTGCTCGGCCGCGGACAAGTTCGCCATCCGGTGACTCCCCGAAGCGGCCGGCACGACCTGCAGCCCGTGCGGGCCGGTGACGATCACGTCCTCGAGCGCGCACTGTCCGTCGAGCACGTTGCCGAGGTGAAAGCGCGCATGCAGGCCGAGCAGGACATCGACGTTCGCGAGGCCGAGATCCGCGTCGAACAGCATCACCTCCTGGCGCGCCGTCGCGAGTGCGACCGCGAGATTGGTCGACACCGTCGTCTTGCCGACACCGCCTTTGCCGCCGGTGATCGCGATCACCTTCACCGGATGGTCCGCGTTGAGGCGGGCCAATCGGCTCGCACGATCCCGTGACGCTGCCGAATCATGCATGGGCGCGGGCTCCGGCGATCGGGGGCGCCCGGTCGGGCATGGCGGCGGGCGGGTGCGCGCGGGCACGCAGCGCGGCCGCGAGCTTCACCAGCCAGATCCGTCGGCGGTGCGCGCCGTGCAGGTCCTCCGGCACGCGCTGCCCGTTGCACAGGTAGGCGATCGGCAGCGACGCCCCGACCGCAACCGACAGCGCCGCGCCGAGGCTCGCGGCCTCGTCGATCTTGGTGAGGACGCAGCCGCCCGGCGCGAGCGCACGATACCCGGCGACCGCCGTCTGCAGCGCGACGGCCTCGCTCGGCGCCGGCAGCGCAAGGAGGACGCGCGCATGCGCCGCTCCGGAGCGCAGCATCTGCAGCTGTTCCGCGAACCCCGGCTCGCGCGGACCGAAGCCGGCGGTGTCGATCAGCACCAGTTTCCGGGCAACCACGCAGCCGAGCACCCGCGCAAGATCGGCACCGTTGTCGGCCGCGTGGAGCGGGACCCCGAGAATGCGGGCGAACGTGCGCAGCTGCTCCCGCGCGCCGATCCGGAACCCGTCGGTGCTCACCAGCGCGACCTGGTCGGCGCCATGCTGCGCGCACCAGCGCGCCGCGAGCTTCGCGATCGTCGTGGTCTTGCCGGCGCCGGTCGGTCCGACGAGCGCGACGACGCCCCCGGCCTCGCAGGTCCGGTCCTCGACCAGCGGCAGCGATCTCGCGAGCAACGCGAGTGGTATCCGGGCTCGGTCCACGGCATGCAGGTCGTCGGGCGCGGACTCGGCGATCCGCCGGGCGACATCCGCGGTCAGACCGATCGCCGCCAGTTCATCGAGCACCCACGCCTTCCACGGATCCTCGTTGCGCGCCTCGCGCCAGGCGAGACGCGCGAATCCGCCTTCGAGCAGCCGCCGCAAGTCACGGATCTCACGCCGCATCGCATCGGTGGCGGCATCCGCAGTGTCGGTCCGCGGTTCGTGGCGCGGCGCCGCCGGCATGGGGCGGTCGGTCGCCGGCACGCCGGCGCGCGGCATCGCCTGGCGCCGCGCGGTCGGTCGCGGCGCCGCGACCGGTGGCGGCTCGGCCGGCGC
>JAKBCG010000024.1 GCA_021808035.1 Pseudomonadota bacterium | reverse complement strand
CGTCGGAGCTGCCAATCACGAACGCACCCCGGCGCACGAGCTGTCCGAGGACCATGCCGGCGAAATCGGTCGCCAGGCTGTTCACGATCGCTCCGGACACGGTGATCGGCGTCGAGGCGCCGCCGATCGGCAAGGTGCCGACGCTCACGGGCACGCCGGACCGTGCCGCGAGGATGATCTGATCGCTGTGGGTCCGCCAGTAGCCGAGCGGCAGCGGCGTGACGATCTGCAGGAAATACGGCCGCTCGGCGAGCGCTTCGCGCGAGCCGCGCACCGCCGCCGCGAGGTCGATCGCCACGGCGAGCGACGCGGCGTGCTCGCACAGGTACTCAAGCGGCTTGGCGGTGTTCTGGATCATCACCGCGAATTCGTTGATCTCGCCATCGGCGTCCGAACGCGGGACGTCCTTGCACGCGACGCAGACCGCGTCGATGTTCGGCAACGCATCCGCGAGCCGGGTCGCGGTCGCCAGGTCGTCCGCGGTGCTGTCCCGTGGCGTTGCGTCGGCCGCGTCGTACACCTTGATGCAGGTCATCCCGGGGATGAACCAGGTGTGCGCGGCGTCGAGATCGAGCCAGGCGTCGGCGTCGCGGTTCCACAGACGCGCGCGCCGGCTCACCGTGCCGAGCGCGGTCCGCACGAGACCGGGATCGAAACGCACGATGCCGTCGGCGCTCACGTCGCAGCCCGCCGACCGCAGGATCCGGCTCGCCTCGGTGTCCGGCTCGAACAGGCAGCCGGAGTCGCGCAACAAGTCGACGGCGGCGTCGATCAAGCGATCGACCGTCGTCGCGTCGAACGGCTCGTAGGGAGGGGTCGGGCCGAGGTGCAGGCCTCGGTCGGCGGTCGCGGCGGCCGCTGCGGTGCGCCGGTGCAACTTCGGACGGTGCGCCAAGGGTGCGTTCCTCAGGCAAATTATATGAAAACATATTAAATTATATGTCCATATAATTCAGGGCGCCAAGCCGGTCCGCCGTCCAGAGGCTCGACGCCGGTACCGCCCGATGGCCGAGGGCTGCCTGACGATGGACTCTCGATTTGCGCCACTGTTCGAACCCCTGCGGATCGGGCCGGTCACCGCGCCGAACCGCTTCTACCAGGTCCCGCACTGCACCGGCATGGGGCATGCGTTGCCCCAGACCCTGGCGGCGCTGCGCGAGGTGAAGGCCGAGGGCGGCTGGGGCGTCGTCTGCACCGAGTATTGTTCGATCCATCCAAGCTCGGACGATCATCCGTACCCGTTCGCCTCGGTCTGGGACGAGGGCGACGTCGCGAACCTGGCGGCGATCGCCGACGGTATCCACCGGCACGGGGCGCTCGCCGGGATCGAGCTCTGGCACGGCGGCAGCTACGTCGCGAACCTGGCGACACGCGAGCCCTCGCTCGGCGTGCGTTCGATGCCGTCCCGGGAGGATCCGGTCCAATCGCAACGCATGGATCGGGCCGACATCCGCCGCTTGAAGGAATGGCACCGGGCCGCCGCGCGCCGCGCGCGCGCCGCGGGCTTCGACATCGTGTACGTGTACCCGACCCACGGCTATCTGCTCGCGGAGTTCCTGTCGCGGAGCCTGAACGGCCGGCGGGACGAATACGGCGGATCGCTCGCGAACCGGGCGCGTCTGTTCCGGGAGCTCCTCGAGGAGACCCGCGACGCGGTCGGCGAGCGCTGCGCGGTCGCGGCCCGATTCTCCGCCGACGGCCACGGCGATCCGCACTTGACCAGCGAGGAGGCGCACGAGCTGCTCGCCGTGCTCGGCCCGCTCGCCGATCTCTGGGACCTGGTGATCGGCGACTACGAGGAGGAAATGGGCTCCTCGCGGTTCGTCGAGGAAGGTGCGCTCGAGGCCCGCGTGCGCGCGGTGCGGGGGCTCACCGGCCGGCCCGTCGTGAGCGTCGGGCGCTTCACGTCGCCGGACGCGATGCTGCGTCAGGTTCGCAGCGGCATCGTCGATCTCGTCGGCGCTGCGCGCCCGTCGATCGCCGATCCGTTCCTGCCGAGCAAGATCCGCGACGGCCGGATCGACGAGATCCGCGAGTGCATCGGCTGCAACGTGTGTTACGCGCACGACGCGCGCGGCGCGCCGATCCGCTGCACGCAGAATCCCACGATCGGCGAGGAGTGGCGTCGCGGGTGGCATCCCGAACGCGTTCCGGAGGGACGGGGTTCGGTGCTGATCGTCGGTGCCGGTGCCGCCGGACTCGAGGCCGCGCAGGTGCTCGGACGTCGTGGCTTCGAGGTGTCGCTCGCCGAGCGGGAGCCGTTCCCCGGCGGACGCGTCAGCCGCGAGAGCCGCCTGCCCGGGCTCGCGGCCTGGGCGCGAGTGCGCGACCACCGGGTCGGCCAGATCGCCCGGATGGCGAACGTCGCGACCTACTACGGCAGTGCGCTCGACGCGGCGACGATCCGCGAGTTCGCCGCCGATCATGTGCTGATCGCGACCGGCGCGCGCTGGCGGCGCGACGGGACCGGGCGCTGGCACGCGGGTCCGATCGAACTCGGACCGGCGCGCGTCTATACCCCGGACGACGTGATGGACGGCATCCGGCCCGAGGGCCGGGTCGTCGTCTTCGACGACGACCATTATTACATCGGCCCGGTGATCGCGCTCGCGCTCGCCCATGCCGGCGCGAGCGTGCGCTACGTGACGACCGCCGGCCGAGCGGGCGAGTGGAGCAGTCACACGGCCGAGCAGCGGCGCACGCAACGCGGGATGCTCGAGGCGGGAATCGAGATCGTGGTGAGCACCGCCGTCGTCGGTTTCGACGGGGGGACGGCGCGTGCCGAATGCGTGTTCACGGGCCGTGCGGCGACCTGGGGTGCCGATGCGCTCGTGCTCGTCACGTCGCGGGAGCCGGAGGATGGGCTGCATGCCGCGCTCGTCGGATCCGACGGCGGCGCGCCGGACTCCCGGGTGGTGCGCATCGGGGACTGCCGCCAGCCGTCGATCATCGCCGCCGCGGTTTACTCGGCGCACGCGGTCGCGCGCGAGCTCGGCCGAGGCGGCGATCGGCCCGCGGCACGCGATCGCGTCCTGATCCTGCGCTGAGCGCGCGACGCGCGTTCTCAGCCCTTCCCCTCCGGGCGGATGCTCGCTGCCCTTATACTGGCGGCGAATCGGCGCTCGAGCGAGGCGGCAGCAATGGCGATGGCGATCACGGCGGTGGCGCGGACAGTCGGGAGGTTCAAGTGCCGTTTCTGCGGCGGGTGCGACGCGTCGACGTTCGCGGACCTCGGCGCGTCGCCGCTGGTCCAGAGCTTCCTCGAGGCCGACCGGCTGCACGCGATGGAGCCGTTCTATCCGCTGCATGCGCGCGTCTGCCATGACTGCCTGCTCGTGCAGCTCGACGAATTCGTCGCGCCCGCGGAGATCTTCAGCGAGTACGCGTACTTCTCGTCGTTCTCCGATGCCTGGATCGCGCATGCCGCCCGCTATGCGGACCGGATGCGCGAACGCCTGCGGCTCGGCGCCGGCAGCCTGGTGGTCGAGATCGCGAGCAACGACGGCTACCTGCTGCGCCACTTCGCCGCGGCGGGCGTGCCGGTGCTCGGGATCGAGCCGGCGGCGAATGTCGCCCGCGCCGCGGTCGACGCCGGAGTCCGCACCGACGTGTCCTTCCATTCCCGCGCGAACGCGGCGCGGATCGTCGGCGAACACGGCCGGGCGGATCTCGTGATCGGCAACAACGTGCTCGCGCACGTGCCGGACCTGAACGATTTCGTCGCCGGCCTGAAGACGTTGATGAAGCCGGATGCCGTGCTGACGATGGAGTTTCCGCACCTGCAGCGGTTGATCGAGGAGAATCAGTTCGACACGATCTACCACGAGCATTTCAGCTACTTCTCCTTCGCGACCGCCGCCCGCGTGTTCGCGGCGCACGGCCTCAGGCTGTTCGACGTCGAGGAGCTGCCGACGCACGGCGGTTCGATCCGGATATACGGGTGCCACGCCGACGATCGGACGAAGCCGCCGTCCGAGCGGGTTGCGCGGATGCGCGCGCAGGAGCGGCAGCTCGGCCTCGAGGATCTGGCGACCTACCGCCGGTTCGACGAGCGGGTCAAGGCGACGAAACGCGACATTCTGGAGTTCCTGATCGACCTGAAGCGGCGCGGCAAGACGGTCGTCGGCTACGGTGCGCCGGGCAAGGGCAATACGCTCCTCAATTACTGCGGCGTCCGCACCGATTTCCTCGATTACACGGTCGACCGCAATCCCTACAAGCAGGGCCGGTTCACGCCGGGCACCCGCATCCCGATCCACGCACCGGCGCGGATCCGTGAGACGCGGCCGGACGTCGTGCTGATCCTGCCATGGAACTGGCGCGAGGAGATCGTCGAGCAGATGGCCTACATCCGCGAATGGGGCGGGCGTTTCGCGGTCCCGATCCCCCGTCCGCAAATCCTGCCGTGACGGACGGCGCCCCACGATCGATGCTCCGCGCGAGCATCATCGCGGTCGCGCTGATCCTGACCGGCGTGCAGGTCGCGCTCGCCGCGAATCCGCTCGCGTATCGGGTGTCGCTCGCGCCGACCGGAAACACCGGCCTCGACGCCGCGCTCGCGGCGACCGCGGTGTTGCGGACGCTGCGCGGGACGGCCCCGGTCGGTCCGTTCGGGCTGATCGTCCGCGCGCGGACCGACGTCGACCGCCTGAAGACGGTGCTCGACAGCTTCGGGTATTACCAGGGGTCGGTCACGATCACGATCGACGGCCGCTCGCTCGCGGACCCACGGCTCCCGGACGACCTCGCGCGGCTTCCGAAAGGGCATGACGCCGCCGTCGCCGTCGGATTCGCGCTCGGACCGCTGTATCGCCTCGGCCGAATATCGATCGACGGCCAGGTTCCGCCGTTCGCGCGGGCGGTCCTCGGCTTGCGACCGGGCGAGCCCGCGGTCGCCGCCGCGGTGCTCGCCGGCGCCGCCCGCCTGCGGACCGCGCTCGAGGATCGCGGCTACGCGTTCGCCCGGGTCGATCCGCCGGTCGCGACGCTCGACGACCCGCAGCGGGTGCTCGATCTTTCGTTCCCGGTCGTCACGGGGCCGCGGGTGCGGATCGGCGCGATATCGATCGAGGGCTTGAAGCGCGTCCGCGCGCGCTTCGTGCGGAGCCGCCTGCCGTTGCGCCGGGGCGAGTCGTACTCGCCGGCGGCGATCGGACGCGCGCGGACCGCGCTCGTCGACATCGGCGTGTTCTCGGCCGTCAGCGTGCATGTCGGCAAGTCGCCGGACGCGGCCGGCGGCGTGCCGATCACGTTCGTCGTGCGCGAGCGGCCGCGCCATGCCGTGTCGATCAACGCGGCGTATTCCAGCGATCTTGGTGGCAGCGGCGGCGTCACCTGGACGGACCGGAACGTGTTCGGGCACGCCGAGCGGCTCAGCGTGTCGTCCGCGGTCACGAACATCGGGGGCAGTTCGACCACCGGCCTCGGCTACGACGTGTCGGCGAAACTCGTGAAGCCGGAGTTCGGTGATCGCGATCAATCGATGCAATTCGCGGTCACCGCGGTCAAGCAATCGCTCGTCGCCTACGATCAGACCGCGCTGACGACCGGTGCGACCCTGGTCCGCAAGCTCTCGGCCGACTGGACCGCGAACGTCGGCGTCACCGCCGCGCACGAACTCATCGTCCAGCCGCCCACATCGCCGTTGCAGCGCCGGTACACGCTGATCGAGCTGCCGATCGGGCTTGAATACGATTCGACGAACCTCGCATCGCCACTTCAGTATCCGCTCCGGGGCATGCGCAATTCGCTCACGGTGACGCCGACGCGATCGATCGGCCCGCCGAGTGCGACGTTCGTGATCACGCAGCTGAAACTCGCCGGCTACCTCGACCTGCACCGGTTCGGCTGGACGCGGCCGGGGCGCAGCGTGCTCGCGGCGCGCGCGCTCGCCGGTCTCGCTCAGGGAGCCGGGGAGTTCAGTCTGCCGCCGGACCAGCGCTTCTACGGCGGCGGCAGCGGTACGATCCGCGGCTTCCGCTATCAAGGCGTCGGCCCGGTGTTCCCGAAAACGACGACGCCGATCGGCGGTAGCGCGATCATCGCCGGGTCCCTGGAGTTCCGGCAGCGATTCGGCAATCACTGGGGCGCGGCCGTCTTCACCGACGCCGGCCAGGTCAGCGCGAGCTTGAAGCCGCTGCCAAGCGTGCTGCGCGTCGGCATCGGCGCGGGGATCCGCTATTACACGCCGATCGGACCGATCCGGGTCGACTTCGCGGTGCCCGCGAAGCGCTATAGTCCGTACGACGACCCCTACGAGATCTACGTCGGACTGGGCCAGGCGTTTTGATGCGTGTCGGGCTGCGAATCGCGATCGTCTCGCTGGGCGCCGTCGCCGCGCTCGCGGCCTCGCTCGTCGCGCTGCTCGCGCTCGCCGGCAATACGCCACGGGGACGGCGCGCGCTCGAAGCCGCGACGCGCGAACTGACCCGCGACCGGGTCGAGATCTCGGGCCTCGGCGGCGAATTTCCCGCTCACCTGACCGCGATCCGGGTGCGATTGCGGGATCGCGCCGGCGTGTGGCTGACCGCGAACGCAGTCACGGTCGACTGGGATCCGCTCGCGCTGCTGCGATATGCGGTCCGAGTCGACGAACTGCGGGTCAGGCAACTCGACCTCGTCCGGCGACCGCTTGGCTCGGCCGCGCGTCGGCGGATCTTGCCGATGCCGCGCATCGTCCTCCAGCGGGCGTCGGTCCGAGGCCTCGTGCTGGGGCCGGCCTTGGTGGGCCGGCCCGCGACCCTCGCGGTGCAGGGGGCGTTGCGGATGCGTTCGACGCATCGGTGGCGAGCGCAGATCGACGCGATCCGGCTCGACGCACCGGGCCGTTACCGCGCCGGGCTGGTCGTCGATCCGTCCGAGGTCAGCGCGCGGATCGCGGTCGAGGAGCCCGCGGGCGGACCGCTCGAAGCCTTGCTCGGGCTGCCGACTCTCGGCGGAGGGTCGGCCGACCTGCGGCTGGCAGGCCCGCGCGCGGCGGAGCAGATGCGCCTGCGAGTCGACGCCGGCGCCCTGCATGCGCGCGCCCGCGGCACGGTCGACTGGGCCGCACGGTCCGTGCAGATCAGCTACTCGATCGACGCGTCCGCGATGAATCCGCGGCCCGAGCTTGCGTGGCAGCGGATCGCCGCGACCGGGACCTGGCGCGGTGGCCTCGACGACGGGGCCGCGACCGGCGTGATCGACGTGGAAGGATTGCGGGTCGGCCACTCGGTGTCGTTCAGCGCGGCACGGGCGACGCTTGCGGGCACCGGCGGTCGCTTGACCCTGCGTGGATCGATCGACGGATTGCGCGTCGGTGGTCCCCGGCCGGATCTTTTCGCCGCCTCGCCGATAACGTTCGACGTAGGGTTGCTGTCGACGCCGGTGCGGCGACTGCAGATCCAGGTGGATCACCGGCTAATCGCGGTGCGCGCGACGCTCGGGTTGAGCAGCCCCTGGCAGGTCGATGGCGACATCGCGATCCCGCAGATCGAGCCGTTCGCGGCGCTCGCCGGCCAGGCCTGGCGGGGTCGAACCGACGTCCAAGTGCACTTTCGGCCGGATGCCGCCGGGTTCGGGTTCTCGATCGACGGTCGGGCGAGCGCACTGTCCAGTCGGACCCCGGGGCTCGCGGTGCTCGGTGATCGACTGCGGCTCGCGATTCTAGGCCATGTCGGGGATCCCGCGATCGCCGTCTCCCGGTTCCACCTCACCGGTCGCGATTGGGCGCTGAGCGCGACCGGCAGCGCGCTGCGTCGCGGCGCCGCGCCGACCGGTGGCGCAGCGGATGCGGGCGTGGCGGCATGGATCGAGTCGCTGCAGGCCCAGTGGCGGCTCGCCGGCCCGCCCCTCGCCGATTTCTCCGCTGGGCTCGCGGGCACGCTGACCGGCAGCGGCCGGATCGCCGGACCGTGGTCCCACTTGGTCGCGGCGGCGCGATTCGTTTCGCGGTTCACGGTGCAGGGGTCGATTCCAGGCGCGCTCGAGGCGCGGGTGCACACGGATCTCGCGCCGGGTGGCGGCGGCGAGATGCAACTCACGGGGCGGTTCGCGGCCGCGCCGGTGGCTGCGACCGCGGTGTGGCGACGGGGGTCCGCGGGAACGACCGAGGTCATGCTCCGCCGCGCCGCGTGGAAGAGCGCCCGCCTCGCGGCGCAATTGACGTTCGATCGCGGCGGCGCAATCAGCGCGGCGCGGGCGCAGCTCGGCGTCGCCGATCTCGGTGACTTCGCGGCGTTCGCCGGGCAGCCGCTCGGCGGTGGATTCGTCGCCACCGGCCGCCTGCTGACCTCCACGGACGGTCATCCTCAGGTGCAGGCCAGTGCGACGATCCATCACGCGCGGTTCGGGGCGCTCGCTGGCGACGCCGAGATCCGGGCGAGCGGCCCGCCGCGCGCGCTCGCGGTCGACGTCGATGCGCACCTGCCGCAGGTTGCGGGCGCGGCCCTGCACGTGATCGCCGCCGGTGCATGGGATCCGGTCGATCGAACCCTGCGGATCGACACGGGTACGCTCCAGTACCGCGGCGAGACCGCGCGGCTGCGCACGCCCGCGCGGCTGGCCTACGCCACGGGCCTCTCGGTCGATGCGCTCGACCTCTCGCTCAATCACGCGCAATTCCGGCTGTCCGGACGGCTCGCGCCGACGCTCGCGGTGAAAGCGGAACTCGCCGGCGATACGCCGGCGCTCGTCGACTGGATCCTGCCAGGTTTCCTTGCTCGCGGAACGATCGATGCCCGGGCCGATTTGCACGGCCGGCTCGCCGCGCCGGTCGGTGAGATCCGCTGGGATGCGCACGGGATGCGCGCCGCCGACGAAGACGCGCTGGGCCTGCCGGCCGTCGACTTTCGCGGCGTCGCGCGACTCGACGGCGATTCGGCGCAGGTCGACGGGCGCGTCGCGGCGGGCCGGAAGGCGGGGCTGACCATCACGGGCCGTATGCCGCTGCGCGCCGAGGGTCGGCTCGACCTCTCGATCGACGGCGCGATGGACCTCGGCCTGGCGGCGCCGACTCTCGAGGCGCGCGGCATCTATCTCGCGGGATCGATGCGGATCGCGGCCGGCATCACCGGGACCCTGCGCGCGCCGCTGCTCGGCGGGCGCGTCGAACTGAAGGGCGCGCACCTGCGCGACTACGTGCGCGGCTTGAACCTCGCGAACGTGGACGCGACGCTGGTCGGCGACGGTGATGCGTTGTCGGTCGAGAAGTTCACCGGCTCCCTGCCGCCCGGCACGGTGTCGATGACCGGCCGGATCGGCGTGCTGCGCCCCGGGATCCCGGTCGACCTGCGGATCGTCGCGCACCATGCGACGCCCATCGCGAGCAATCTGATCACCGCGGACGTGGACGCGGACGTGCGGGTGTCCGGCACGGCGCGCGACCGGCTCGAAGTCGCCGGCCGGATCCAGGTCCGCCGCGCGCTGATCGGGATCCCGAACGCGTTGCCGCCGGACGTCGCGGTGCTCGCAGTGCGCCGTCCCGGGGAGCAGCCCCCGGTGACGGTCCGGCCGGTCATCGTCGCGCTCGACTTGACCGTGGACGCACCGCGGCAGGTGCTGGTTCGCGGCCGCGGCCTCGACGCCGAACTCGGAGGGGACATCCACCTCGGCGGGACCGTCGACGTCCCGGTCGCGACCGGCGATTTCACATTGCAGCGCGGCCGCTTCGACCTCGCCGGCACCAAGCTGTCATTCACCAGCGGTCGCGTGGGATTCACCGGCAGCGGCCTGCGTCATCGTATCGACCCGTCGCTCGATTTCGTCGCCCAGACCTCGAGCGGCGGCGTGCAGACCACGCTCCGGATCACCGGTCTCGCCGACGCCCCGCGATTCGAGCTCACCAGCGTGCCACCGATGCCGCCCGATCAAATCCTCAGTACCCTGCTGTTCGGCGGCACCCATCCGGCGCAGATCTCGGCGCTGCAGGCGGCACAGGTCGGCGCGGCGCTCGCGACGCTGTCGGGTGTCGGCGGCGAGGGCCTGAATCCGTTGTCGTGGTTGCAACGCACGCTGGGTCTCGATCGGCTCACGGTCGGCTCCGCGCCCACGGCGGCCGCCGCCGGCACCGGCGGGGCCGCGCGCTCCGGCGCGACGATCGCCGCCGGGCGCTACCTCACGTCGCGGGTCTATGTCGAGGCGAGACAGACGACGACCGGATCGAGCCAGCTCCAGGTCAACGTGGATCTGACCCGGCATCTGCAACTGCAGACGCGTCTCGGCACCGGCGCGACGATCCTGCCGGGCACGACTCCCGAGAACGATCCCGGCAGCAGCATCGGCCTGTCCTACCAGATCGAATATTGACGGACCGCCGCCGCCGTCCCTCCGGTGCCCGCGGGCGCTTCGGTTACACTCCACTCTGGCCGGCGACCGCGGCGGTCGCTACGGGGAGGGGCGAGCATGCGAGTCCGGAACCTGGTCCTCCTGGTCGTGCTGGCGTTGGTCGCTTCGTTTCTTGCGATCAACTGGTCGGCGGTCACGGCGACCGCGAAATTCACTCTGCTGCTGACGAGCTTCGAGGCGCCGATCGGCCTCGTGATGCTCGCGCTGATCGTCGTGCTGGTCGCGGCGTTCGGCGCATACCTGATCCTCGCGCAGGGTGCGATCCTGCTCGACACGCGTCGTCACGCGAAGGAGCTGCAGGCCCAGCGATCGCTCGCCGATCGCGCTGAAGGCTCGCGCGTGGCCGAGGTGCGTGATCTGTTGCGAGACGAACTCGCGCGGCTGGACGCGCGTCTGACCGAGCACGAGGAGCGCCTGCAGACCGAATTGCGCGAGGGCGTGAACTCGCTCGCGGCGACGATCGGCGAGATCGACGATCGACTGCGCGGTCGCGGAGAACCGCGTTGACCCAGCGATCGTCGGCCGGGTGCCCTGTGATCGCGTCACCCGGTCCGGTGGCCGGCCCCGGGAGCCGCAGTTACGCGTTCCTGATCGATTGGCACATCCGGTTGCTCGCGGCGCTCGCCTGGATCCTCGCTGCGCTCCTGGTGCGCCGACCGGACTGGAATCCACGCTCGGCGGCGTTCTGGATCGTGGTCGGGCCGGCCCTCGCGATCTACCTGCTGTATCACCCGGTGATCGAGCTCGCGATGCGCGGACAGACTCCGGGCAAGCGGTACGCCGGCGTGCAGGTCGTCGGGCGGGATGGTCGGCCGCCCGGCATCCGCGCGATCCTGATCCGCAATGCGTTGCGGCTGGTCGACAGCTTGCCGTTCGGCTATGCGGTCGGGCTCGTGACGAGCGTCATCACGACCGATCGCGTCCGCCTCGGCGATCTTCTCGCGGGCACTCGGCTGGTCGAGCGGGCGGTCGGACCGGGCGTTCAGCCGGTGGTTGCGTCGCCGGGCGTTCGGGTCGCGGATCCGGCCCGGCGCAAACTCAGGTCGTAGTAGATCGACAGCAGCACCGCGGGAAACCACATCGTCATCAGGGTGCCGATCACGACCGATGCGAGGCGGTGGAGCCCTACCACGAGCGCGCTGGTGCCGGGACTCTGGGTCGCGGCGAGCCCGGCGAGTACGCCGAGGATCAGATAGAACGCGAGCGCGATCATGGTGGCGACGGTATAGATCGTCGCCGACCGCCACCAATGTCCCTGGATCAGGCGGTAGCTCTCGTTGATCGATTGCAGGGCGCCGAGATCGCCGACGATCATCACGACGAAGGTCAGCATCAGCGCGCCGGCGAGATAGATCCCCGGCACGATCAGCAGCAAGGTGCCCACCGCGGTCGCGAGCGCGATCACGAGCGATGCCGCGGCCGCGCGCGGCAGCAGCCGCAGGCCGACGCCGAGCGATTGACCGGCGGACGCCGGTCGCCCGGTGGCGATCCGGTGCATGTGATCGGTCAGCGCCAGGTTGAAGATCAACAGCATGACGAAATACAGCAGCATCGATACCAGGAAGTCGCTCGAACGGAGCATCGACAGGATCGCGGTGGGGTCCTGGCGACCATACGCGGGTAGGCTCGATTCGAGGTGGATGTCGGTCAACGCAAGGGCGACCTCGGGCGCGAGCGCGAGCGGCCAGGAACGCGGCAGGCATTCGCGGTACAGGTTGATCGCGTCGTCCAGGACGCCGCCGATGGTCCGGGGCGCCGAAGGCTGGGTATACACCGAATTCACCATTTCCCAAGGGATGCCGCGCTGCGCCAAGGGTAGCATGAGTGGTTCCGGGCGGGGATGACACCGGCGGCGCTGCAACTTTTCGGCGCCGGCGGTGTTTAGCGGCTGACGGGAGATGCCACGATAGTGCGTACCCAAACCGAAGCCACGGTGGATCCGACGGAGTTCACGGCGTTCATGCGCGCGCATCAAGACAGAGTCTTCTCGGCCGCCGTGCGCTTGACCGCGAACGATGCGCACGCCGAGGACATCGCCCAGGAAACGTTCGTGAAGGCCTACGAGCGATTCCACGAACTGCGCGGGAACGCGGCCGCTGGCGGCTGGCTGAAGACCGTCGCGACGAATCTCGCGATCAATCATTGGAACCGATACCGCCGCCGCTGGCGGTTCTTCGGCGACTGGGGGGCCGGCAGCGAGGAGTCCGGTCAGGGGCCGCCGGATCCTCCGGCCGACGAGACGCCGCTCGGAGAGGCGTTCACCGACGAGCGCCGAGCGTCCGTCGAAGAGGCGCTGCGGCGCCTGCCCGCGCATCAGCGACTACCGCTCGTGCTCTTTCATTACGACGATTTGTCCTACGACGAGATCGCCGCCCGGCTCGGCTGCTCGCTCGCCAAGGTGAAGACCGACATCCGCCGCGCACGGCTGGCGATGCTGCCCCTGCTGCGGCAACTCGGCGTGGACCGGGAAAGCCTGGAGGACGCAGGATGAGACGATCCGAAGAAATCCAAATCGATCAAGACGCCGCCCGGGTCGATCGGTACTTGCGCGCGTTGCCCCCGCGTACCGCACCCGAGGGGTTCGAGCAACGCGTGCTCGCCGAGCTGCAGCGGCGGGCGGCGCAGCCGTGGTGGCGGCGGGCGTACCGCGAGTGGCCGTTCCTGGCGCGCATCGGCCTGCTCGTCGTGTGCTCGGGATCCATGCTCGGGGCCTGGCGCGTCGCGGGCTGGCTCACCGCCGGTGCCGCACTGGGGCTCAACCGGGTCGCCGCGCCGCTGTTTGCGGTGCGCGAACTGTTGCGCGCGGTGCTCGCCGCGGACGCGTCGCTGCGACTGGTCGCCGGTGGCGTGGCGCCCCATTGGCTGCAAGGCGGCGCGGTCGTCACCGCGGTCGCCTACGTCGCGTTGCTCGGGCTCGGCGCGACCGCCTACCGAACCCTGTACCTCGAATCCTGAGACTGGAAGGAATCGGAATCGCCATGAACGCCTCACTGAAGTCACGATTTCTAGGACTCTCGCTCGTCGCTCTCGCGTCGATCTGCGGCGCACCCGCAACGCTCGCGGGCGCGCGCGCCGCGGCGCCGCCGCCGATCGCCGTCGATCGCAACGCCGCTGCCGCATCCACGCCGCGCAATGGCGCGTCGAGCGCGTCGACGTCGCTCGCCGCGACGCTGGACCTGTCCAGCGGGAAGCTGACGGTGAGCGCCAGTCCGCAGCGACATCCCGGTGGAATCGTCAGCATCGGACACGACGCACGGCTCGGCGCCGGTCGTGACACGAACGCCGTGGTCTCGGTGTTCGGGTCCTCGACGGCCGCCGGCCGATCGAAGGCGGTGGTCTCGCTGTTCGGCGACACGGCGGCGACCGGTGACGTCGACGGCGACGCGGTCGCGGTGTTCGGCGACACCCGTGTCGACGCCAAGGTCAGCGGCGACGTGGTCGCGGTGTTCGGTTCGGTCCGGCTCGGCCCGCACGCCGACGTCGGCGGCGACGTGGTCGCGGTCGGTGGCACGGTCACTCGCGCTCCCGGCGCGGTCGTGCATGGGCAGGTCCAGGACGTGCAGATCGGCGCGCTCGCGAACTTTCAGTGGTTGCGCCCCTGGATCGCGCACTGCCTGCTGTACGGCCGGCCGCTCGCCGTCGCGCCCGGTCTCGCGTGGGCCTGGTGGATCGCCGGAGGGTTCCTCGTCCTCTACTGGCTGCTCGCGCTCGGCTTTCGCGACGGGATCAACCGTTGCGTGACGACGCTCGAAGCGCGACCGGGCCGCACCATCGTCGCCGCGTTGCTCGCGATGCTCGCGATGCCGGCGTTGGTGATGCTGTTGTTGATCACGGTCATCGGCGTGTTCGCGATCCCGTTCGTTGCGATCTCCTTGCTGGGCATCCAGCTGTTCGGCAAGGCGGTCGCGCTCGTGTGGATCGGGCGTCTCATGACCGGCCGTCGCAGCACCGGGGTGTTCTCGCATCCGGCGGTCACCGTGCTTCTCGGTGGCTTGATCGTCACCGGGGTCTACCTCGTGCCTGGATTGGGGTTCGCCGTGCACCAGGCGCTCAATCTGCTCGGTCTCGGCGCGGTCGCCTACACGCTGATCCTGGTGCTGCGCGAGCGGCAGGCGGTGACCGGCACGGCGCGGGGCGGATCGACCACGGGCGCGGCTCCCGCCGCGACCCATTCCGCGAGCGCGGATGCCGGGCTCGGAGCGTCCGCGGCGGAGCCGCCGGCCGCGGGTGCGCCGGAGTCTGCGGCCGCCGATGCCACGGCGCGCGTGCCGATCGATGGCTCGCCCCGGGCCGGATTCTGGATCCGGATCGCGGCGCTGCTGATCGACGCGATCCTGGTCGGGATCGTCGCGAGCTTGCTGGTCACGCACCGCAGCCACGTCGAGCTCCTGTTGCTGGCCGCTTACGGGGCGGTGATGTGGAA
>JAKBCG010000378.1 GCA_021808035.1 Pseudomonadota bacterium | reverse complement strand
GGCCGCTGCCGCCTGGACTGGTGGTGCGGCGGATCGATTTCAAGCGCTACGACGCCGAGATCCGCGCGGTCACCGCGATCTTCAACGATGCCTGGCGCGACAACTGGGGCTTCGTGCCGCTCACCGACGTCGAGACCGATCACCTCGCGAAGTCCTTGAAGCCCTTGCTCGATCCGCGGTTCACCGCGATCGTCGAGCGGCACGGGGAGCCGGTGGG
Organism: Pseudomonadota bacterium; assembly: GCA_021808035.1. GTDB lineage: Bacteria > Pseudomonadota > Gammaproteobacteria > Steroidobacterales > Steroidobacteraceae > Bog-1198. Next base: position 2,532 of record JAKBCG010000378.1, on the reverse strand, counting down.
GTTCCTGGTCGCGCTGCCGAACCTCAACGAGGCGATCCGCGACTTGGGAGGGAAGCTCCTGCCGTTCGGCTGGGCGAAGCTCCTGTGGCGTCTGAAGGTCCGTGGCGTCAAGACCGGCCGGGTGCCGTTGATGGGCGTGAAGCGCTCGATCACCCAGGACGTGATCGGGAGCCTGTTGCCGTTCCTGATGATCGACGCGGTTCGCCAGGAAGGGTTGCGACTCGGCTTCACGCACATCGAGCTCTCGTGGATCCTCGAGGACAATCGGGCGATGCGGCAAATCATCGAGAGCTACGGCGGCGTCGCGTACAAGCGCTATCGGATCTACGGGAAGGCGCTCTAGCGCTCAAGCGATGCACGGAATGCCGCGTGCCGACCGTTGAGCCCGTCCGGCGGACGCCGGAAATCGAGGAGTTCACCAATCGGTGGCTCATCCACCCGCTCGCGGCCCGTCTCGTTCCGTGCTTCGCGGCGATGCGCGTGTCGGCGAACGTGGTTTCGCTCGCCGGGATGACCTGCGGTCTGCTCGCGGGCTTCGCCTATTACCACTATGCGGACCGGTGGTACGCGCTCGCGGGATTCGCGCTGATGATCGCCTGGCACGTGCTGGATGGGGCGGACGGACAGCTCGCACGGCTGACCCGGACGCAGTCCGAGTTGGGCAAGGTGCTCGACGGAATCTGCGACTACGTGACCTTCATCGCGGTGTACGTCGCACTGGCCGCCGCGATGCGCCCGGCGTTCGGCGTCCGCGCATGGGCGTTGGTCGCGGTCGCGGGAGCCTGCCATGCACTGCAAGCCGCCGCGTATGAAGCAACGCGCGAGGACTACCGGTCGTTCGCCTCGGAACCGACGCCGCTCCCCTCCGGGACTGCGCGCGACGGCGCGACCGATCGGTCGAGCGCCCGCGGCCTGCGCCGGGTGTTCGCGAGACTCGATGCGTACTATCAGCGCGTGCAGCGCGAGCTCGCGGGCGGACACGCGCGCTACCGTCGCCGGCTGACCGACGTGCTCGACCATTCCCCCGGACGCGAGGCGAGCATTCGCGCGGGCTATCGGGCGAGTTTCGCGCCCGCGGTGCGACGCTGGTCGGTGCTCTCGAGCAACTATCGGACGTTCGGCTTGTTTCTCGGCGCGTGGTTCCAGGCGCCCGCCGCGTTCTTCGAGTTCGAGATCTTGGGACTGAGCGCGGTGCTCGCGATCCTGAGCGTCGATCAGCGGTTGCGCTACGTGCGGTTCCTCCGGAGAATCGAGGACGCATGCGCGTCGCGCTGATCCACTACTGGCTGGTGACCTGGCGCGGCGGCGAGCGGGTGTTGAAGGCGATCGCGGACCTCTTTCCCGATGCCGACCTCTTTACCCACGTCGCCGACCCGGCGTTGATCGCCCGCGAGTTCCCCGGCCGGACGGTGCGCTCGACGTTCATCGCGCGCCTGCCGTTCGCGCGGCGCTGGTATCAGCGCTACCTGCCGCTGATGCCGCTCGCGCTCGAGCAACTCGACCTGCGAAACTACGACCTCGTGATCAGCAGCGAGTCCGGCCCGGCGAAGGGCGTGATCGTCGCGCCGCACGCGACCCACGTGTGTTATTGCCACTCGCCGATGCGCTACCTCTGGGATCACTATCACGAGTATTACGGTGCGGCCGGGCCACTGACGCGGCTCGCGATGGCACCGGCGTTCCATCACGTGCGGATGTGGGACCAACTGTCCGCGCAGCGGGTGGACCACTTCGTCGCGAATTCGGCGTTCGTCGCGAGCCGGATTCGTCAGTATTACCGCCGCGACGCCGAGGTGATCCACCCGCCGGTCGCGGTTGATCGGTTCGCGGCGCACCCGGCCGCGGCGCGCGAGGATTTCTACCTGTGGGTCGGACAGCTCGTGCCGTACAAGCGCCCCGATCTCCTGATCGACGCGTTCAATGCGCTAAACCGGCCGCTGGTCGTGATCGGCGAAGGACCGACGCTCGGCGCGCTGAAGCGCCGTGCAAACCCCAAGATCCGATTCCTAGGCAAGCAGTCGGAAGCGGCGATCGCCGATCACTACGCCCGCTGCCGGGCCGTGGTCTTTCCCGGGGTCGAGGACTTCGGCCTGGTGCCCGTCGAGGCGATGGCGAGCGGCGCGCCGGTGATCGCGTTCGATCAAGGCGGCGTCCGGGAGACCGTGCGCGATCGGCTCACGGGACTCCTGTTTCGGGAGCAATCGGTGCCCGCGCTGATCGACGCGGTGGAAACCTTCGAGACCTTGCCGCCGTTCGACCCGGACGCGCTGCGCGCGCAGGCCGCGCAGTTCTCGGAGGCGCGGTTCAAGGCCCGCTTCCGCGAGTTCGTCGATCGAGTCAAGAGTACAACCTAGCGCGCTGCGACCAAAATGTGTTGAGCGACTGAAGGACGTGCTCGGTTAGAATTCTCGGCAATTGGAGCAGAGGCCCGAATGGCAGGGAGAGCGGGTGAGGGCGGAGATCTACCAGCGGATCGCGGACGTGCCGGCCGACGTATGGGACGGCGTGCTTGGAGACGGTACGCAGGCGATG
>JAKBCG010000377.1 GCA_021808035.1 Pseudomonadota bacterium | reverse complement strand
CCGCGGCCACCGCCGGGCGGGCCACCGCGCCGGGGCGCGCTGCGCTTCTTCGGGTTGCCTTCCTCGTCGAGCTCGACGAAGTCGTCCTCGCCGGCCGGCATCTCCGGCAGCGAGGCCTTGCCCTCGAGAATCGCCTCGGCGATCCCGCTGGTGTACAGGGTGATCGCCCGCATCGCATCGTCGTTGCCGGGGATCACGTAGTCGATCCCTTCGGGCGAGCAGTTCGTGTCGACGACCGCGACCACCGGGATGCCGAGCTTCTTCGCCTCGCTGACCGCGATCTCCTCGTGGCCGACGTCGATCACGAACAGCGCGTCCGGGAGCGAGGTCATCTCGCGGATCCCGCCGAGGCTGCGCAGGAGCTTGTCCATCTCCCGGCGCAGCATCTGCGCTTCCTTCTTGCCGCGCCGGTCGAGCGCGCCGCTCTGCGCCATCTCGTCGAGCTCGTTCAGACGCTTGATCGACTGGCGGATCGTCTTGAAGTTGGTCAGCATCCCGCCGAGCCAGCGCTGGTTCACGTACGGCTGGCCGCAGCGCACCGCTTCCTTCTGCATCGAATCGCGCGCGGAACGCTTGGTACCGACGAACAGCACCTTGCCGCCGCCGGACGCGAGGTTCTTGACGAACGCGGCCGCGGCCGCATAGAGCGGCTGGGTCTTCTCGAGGTTGATGATGTGGATCTTGTTGCGCTCACCGAAGATGAAGGGAGCCATCTTCGGGTTCCAGAAGCGGGTTTGGTGCCCAAAATGCACACCCGCCTCCAGCATCTGTCGCATGGACACGCTGGTCATCGTCATCGTCTCCTTGTCGGGTTCAGCCTCCGCGCATCCCCGTCGGCAACCCGCTGCGGTCCGTCCGGGGGTCCGGCACCCGGGTGGGTGCTCGACGACTGACGGGATCCGCCCCGGGCACCCGGCCGATGGTGTCGACGCGCGTGTGGGGTTGTTAAAAAAAGCCGCTCTTTATACCATGAAGGAAGGATCAAACCCAAGCGTTGCGCGGGGAGCCATGAACGTCTCGATCAAGACCCCGGCGGAACAGGCGAAGATGCGCGAGGCCGCGCGCCTCACCGCGAGCGTGCTCGACATGATCGAGCCGTACGTGCGCCCCGGGGTGACGACCGAGGAACTCGACCGCCGCTGCCACGACTTCATCGTCGACGAGCTGCGGTCGATCCCGGCGAACGTGAACTACCGCGGGTTCCCGAAGACGATCTGCGCGTCGGTGAACCACGTCGTGTGCCACGGGATCCCGGCCGAGAAGCCGCTGAAGAACGGCGACATCGTGAACATCGACGTCGCGGTGATCCACGACGGCTTCCACGGCGACACCAGCCGGATGTACTTCGCCGGCGAGCCCTCGGTGCTCGCGCGCCGGCTTACCGCGGTCTGCCACGAGGCGATGTGGCGCGGCATCCACGCGGTGCGACCCGGCGCCCATCTCGGCGACATCGGCCACGCGATCCAGAGCCACGTCGAGGCGAACCGCTTCTCGGTCGTTCGCGAGTACTGCGGCCACGGGATCGGCCGGGTGTACCACGAGGACCCGCAGGTGCTGCACTACGGGCAGCCCGGCACCGGGCTCATGCTCGAGCCCGGGATGATCTTCACGATCGAGCCGATGATCAACGCGGGGCGCCGCGAGGTGCGCGTGCTGGCGGACGGCTGGACCGTGGTCACCAAGGACCAGTCGCTGTCGGCGCAATGGGAACACACGGTCCTCGTCACTGAGACCGGGGTCGAAGTCCTCACGCTCGGCGCGGCCGCGCTCGCGGCCCAGGCGGCGTGCGCGGCGGCGGCCGTGGCGACGTGAGCACGCCCCACCCAGCCACCGTCTGCGGCGACTGGCCGTACCTGCAAATCGCCGCCCAGACCCTCGACCAGGAGCACTTCTCCGCGGCGGCGTTCCGCGAGGTCCTCGACCGCGGTGGCGAGTTGCTGCGCGAGCGGTTCGCGGCCGACGAGGACGTCGCGCTGCTGGTGCGCGATCGCGCACGTCTCGTCGACATCGCCCTGAAGACCGCCTGGGCGCGCCACGCCGGGCAGTTCGGCGCCGAGCTCGGCCTGGTCGCGGTCGGCGGCTACGGCCGCGGCGAGTTGCACCCCTGCTCCGACATCGACGTGATGGTGCTGCTGCCGAAGGGGGGCTCCGACGACTGGCAGCCGCGGATCGAGCGCTTCCTCGCCGCGCTCTGGGACATGGGACTCGAGGTCGGGCACAGCGTCCGCACGATCGACGACTGCCAGCGCGAGAGCCTCGCCGACATCAGCGTCGCGACGACGCTGTTCGAGGCGCGGCTGCTCGCGGGACCGGAGCCGCTGTTCGCGGGGATGCGGCGCGCGCTCGCGCCGGACCGGCTCTGGTCGTCCGCGGAGTTCTTCGAAGCGAAGGTGCGCGAGCAGACCGAGCGGCACCACCGCTACTTCGACACCGCCTACAACCTCGAGCCGAACGTGAAGGCGAGCCCCGGGGGGCTGCGCGACGTGCAGACGATCGGCTGGGTCGCGAAGCGCCACTTCGGCACCGACACCCTCGACGAGCTGGTCGCGCACGGCTTCCTCACCCGCGCCGAGCTCGACAAGCTCCTCGCCGGCCAGAACTTCCTGTGGAAGGTGCGCTTCGGCCTGCACATGCTGACCGGCCGGCGCGAGGACCGGTTGCTGTTCGACTACCAGATCAAGCTCGCGAAGCTGTTCGGCTACGAGGACGCGACGTTCACGCTCGCGGTCGAGCAGCTGATGCAGAAGTACTACCGCACGGTGATGGACCTCAGCCTGCTGAACG
>JAKBCG010000023.1 GCA_021808035.1 Pseudomonadota bacterium | reverse complement strand
ACATCGCGTGCCTGATGAGCGCATGCATGCGACGGTCAGCCAAGGAGGCCAGAATAAAGCACCGCATGTCGTGTCAACCATTCGCAGTGCCCCTCAACGATATTCATCTTTGCAATTGGCCATGGTGGGATGGGGATACGTTGAGATCCTCGTGGGGTGGGTCGTGTGCTTCGGAATGCTTTTCGTGCTCGAGAAATGGGACGTTTCCGCTGCAAACACGCAGTATCCGCCGCGGCGGGCGACGATACACTTCATCCTCACGGAAGGGTCCGAACTACGGGTGGCGTGAGGGAGCAGAGATGCCGGCCATTGACCTCGAGGTCCCCTATCAGGAGAAGGAACTCGCCAAAGCGCTGGGCGCGCGTTGGGACGCGCGGCGCAAGGTTTGGTACGTCATCAACCTCGATGATCTGACCCCCTTCGCGAAGTGGCTGCCGCAGCCTGCACGGCTGAATCATCGCGCCGACTCGTACGTCCTGTTGGAGTCCCGGCGCGATTGCTGGAAATGTGAGCGGCCGACGCGTGTATTTGGATTCGCCATACCCAGCGGCCACGAACAACTCGAGAAATCGCAACCAGATCTTGAGTCGCCCGGCGACGACGATTATGACGCCTGCCTGGAAGGTCTCGATGCGATGCACTGGGTCGCGCAGGACGCGCCGGCCGTGCTGTCGTACGTCATCCACATCTGCGATGCTGCCCTCTCGCGGATGCATTCGCTGACGATGCGGTATCGAAAGGACTTGAGCGGTGTCACCGGCACTCGGTACTTCATGAATCACTGCGAGCACTGCGACGCGAAACTCGGCGACTTCGAGACCATCGAAGAATTTGATGCGCCGTTGCGTCCCATCGGCACCGAATCCACCTCGAGGCTGGTGCGGTATCCCATGAATGAGCCCTTGGAGGCCGAATCGTCATCGGTTCCGCTGACTGCAGGGAATCTCGACTGCGAGTGACATCGATCGCAGCACAAGGTTTCGCCAGACCAGTCGATCGTGTCCGCTCGTCCTTCCGCTGCGCTTCGGCCCGCTGCCGCTGTGCGGCAGCGGCCTACTTCGCCGGACGGCGAAGTAGCCGAACTCCCTCGTCTTCTGTCGGGAGTTCGAATTCGCGACGACCAACGGCTCGAAACGAGTCGTGGTCTTCAAGTCTGGTAGGAGTGGCGCGCCCGGAGAGATTCGAACTCCCGACCTTCTGGTTCGTAGCCAGACGCTCTATCCAACTGAGCTACGGGCGCAGACCGTGACCGTACGGTATGGGCGCGCCGCGCGGCGGCCGCCCCCGTTTTGAGGCCCCGCAGTCTAGCAGAAAATCCGCCGGGGACCAGGTCGCCCCCCTAAATCGGTTCGATACTCCAGCCCCGGCGGCGGTCACGGACGTCCCGACCGACGCCGGCGGCGTATGGTCAGCGGGCGGCCGCCGGTCTCGAGGCTTCCGCCGTAGCAGGCCGATGGGCGAGCAGGCTCTGCAGGATCGGCGGCGGGTGCCGACGCTGCACGGTGATCGCGTAGAAATTCTCGAATACGCCCGGAATCGAACAGTACCGGCGCAGGCGGCCGTCGCGTAGTTCGTCCTGGACGACGACTTCGGGGAGCACGGTGATCGCACCGGAATCCCGGGCCAGCAACCGCAGCATCGCCATGTCGTCGACTTCCGCCGCCACCTCGATCCGCAGCTTCCGCTTCTCGCACCACGCATCGAACTGGCTGCGGATGTCGCTGCTGGGCCCGGGAACCACGAAACGCTGGCCCGCGGCATCCGCAGGCAACCGGAAACGCGCGGCACGGCGCGGCGGACCGACGAGGCAGACCGACTGCCGGTCGATGCGCACACAACGCCAGGGCCGCCCCGTATCGGCGACTACGGGGCGGTTCGAGAACACGACGTCGAGGTTGTGGACCTGCAGGCGATCGAGCAGTTCCTCGAGCGTGCCGGACTCGAGACTCAAACGAATTCGCGATTCGCCCAGGATCGGCCGCAGCAGATTGTCGACGAAGTTCCTCGACAAGGTCGCGACCGCGCCGACGCGCAGCTGTTGGACGTGCCGGCCCATCCCGCCTCGCACCGTCGCCACCAGCTCCTGGCCGAGGCCGAAGATCTCGTCCGCATAGCCGAGCACGGTCGTGCCGAAGTCAGTGAGCGTCAGCCGGCGACCGGCCCGGTCGAACAACGCCTTGCCGAAATAGCCCTCGAGCTGGCGGATCTGCGCCGACAGCGCCGATTGCGAAACCCGCAACTCGCTCGCCGAGCGCGTCAGGTGGCCGCTCTTCGCGACTTGCCAGAAATAGAGCAGATGCCGGAAGTTCAGTGATTTCATGTTCTTTTAAATAGAACGAATTGTTCTAATCATTCTATTTTACTTGAATCCTCCCCGACCCGATACTGCGCCCGTTCGCATCGTTCGGAGGACACTCGATGACCGCAAGCCGCACCGCACTGACCTGGGGTATCCCCGCCGCGTATCTCCTGGCGGCGCTGTTCGCGGCGGCGCGGCCGACGATCCGCTGGCGCGCGATCGCGATCGCGACCCGCGTCGCGCTCGCGTTCGCCGCGACCTGCGCGGTGATGGCGCTGGTATCCGGACGAGGGACACCGGTGGCGTCGATCCCCGACGCCGAGGCGCTCGTCGTGCTGCTGATCGCCTATCTGGGCTGGATCATCGGCGACTACGCGCAGCGCTATCTCGACGGGGAACCCGGACAGACCCGCTTCGTCGTCGCCTACGCCGCCACCCTCGCTTCGGTGGGTACCGTGGTCGCGACCGGCAATCTCGCGGTGCTGATCCTGGCGTGGAACGCGAGCAGCCTGGCGCTGCACCAGCTCCTCACCTTCTATCCCGACCGCCCGGCGGCGGTCATCGTCGCGCACAAGAAATTCCTCGCGAGCCGGCTCGCCGAGGCCTGCCTGGCAGGCGCCGCGGTCCTGCTCTACCGGCAATGGGGAACGCTCGACCTCGGCACGCTCGCGCGGCTCGCGCGTGCGGCCCCGGCCTTGCCGGCACCAGCGGGGATCGCCGCGACCTTGATCGCGGTCGCCGTCCTCCTGAAGTGCGCGCAACTGCCGCTGCACGGCTGGTTGATCCAGGTGATGGAAGCGCCGACGCCGGTGTCGGCGCTGTTGCACGCAGGGGTCGTCAACCTGGGTGGCTACGTGCTGATCCGCCTGGCACCGCTCATCGGCGCCGCGCCGATCGCGCGGGCGCTGCTCGTCGGGATCGGCGGCCTCACCGCAGTGCTCGCCGGACTCGTGATGCTGACCCGGATCACGGTGAAGGTGCGTCTCGCGTGGTCGACCTGCTCGCAGATGGGCTTCATGGTCATGGAATGCGGTCTCGGGCTGTACGATCTCGCACTGCTGCACCTGATCGCGCACGCCGCGTACAAGGCGTACGCGTTCCTCGGCGCGGGCGAGACCGTGCAAGCGAGTCTCGCGCGGCGCATGTCGAGCGACGCGGTGGCACCGACACCGGGCCGAACCCTCGCAGGTCCGATCCTCGCGTGGCTGATCGCGTGGAGCGTGGTGTTCGGGTCGGCTGTTCTCTGGCACCGCGCGGCGGGACTTCCGCGGCTCCCCGGAGTCGTGACGGCCTTGCTCGCGAGTGGCCTCGCCACGCTCCTGTGGTCGGGTGCAAGCGCCTCGTTCCGCCAGGTGAGCGTGCGGCTCCTCGCGCTCGCCGGCGCGACGCAAATCTACCTTCTGGTGCACGCATTCCTATCGGCGCGGGTCGGGATCGCTCTCACGCCGGTGCCGGCGCCGCTCGCCGACGCGGTGTTGGCCGGCTTCCTGGCCCTCTATCTCGCACAAGCGGTGTTGGTGACGCGCGGTCAGCACGCGCTCGGGCGGTCTGCGCTCGCAGCCCGCTGGTACACGTGGGTCTACGCGGGGTTCTATCTGGATGAGCGGTTCACGCGCTGGACCTTCAGGCTCTGGCCTGTACCTATCGGCGACGCCGTCGCGAACCCCTGGCATCCCGACCTCGACGGGAGCGAACGATGACCCGCTCGCACACCGCGTGCCTGGCGTCGGCGCCGCTCGCCGCGGCGATCGACGGCGCATGCCGCGCGATCGCGCCAAACTGGCCTCTGGATCGACAGATCGCGGTGAACCCTCTCTGGGGTTTCATCGACTGGCCGTTCGTGGACGCCGCGGCGACGATCACCCGGCTTACCGGAAGCCGGATGATGCTCGCTCCGCAAGACGTTCGACGGGCATGGCGCGCCGGAGAGATCACCCCGGCAGCGCTCGCGCGGGCGCTCGACGAGCACGGTGCGTCCGCCTCGTTCGACGAGACCGTCGCCGCCTTGCAGGCGGATCCGCCGCGGGTTGCCGCGCTCCCCTTGCTCTCGGACGTGCTGGACGGCGATCCCGGTCAGCCGCGCGGATTGCGCTGGCGCGAGACGATCACCCAGCAGATCAGTCAATACTGCGCGTCGTACTTCGACGAGGATCAGGCCGACTGGCATCGCACGCCGACCGGCGGGCTCTTCGAGGGTTGGCGCAGCGGACTGCAGGTGGACCACGCGCTCGAGCCATTGATGCACGCTCCCGAGATCCGTGCGCGCGCGCACGATCTGCCGTCGACCGTGGATGCCGCGCTCGCGTGGTCGCTCGACCGCCTGGGCATCGCGGATGACGCCGAGACGTTCCTGCAGGTCTGCCTGCTGCGCATCAACGGTTGGGCCTCCTGGTGCGCGTACCTCGGCTGGGAGGCGGGCCTCGCGGGCGCATCGGATCAGACCCTGCGGGCGCTGCTCGCGATCCGGGCGAGCTGGGAAGCGCTGCTCGACGATGGTCGGCAGGCGCCGGGGTCGCACGCCGCGCGATGGCGCGAACAATGGCGTCGCGCCCGCCGGGTTCCGCCGGCACCGCCGGAGGCATTCGCCGCGATCTGGCAGCGCGCCCAGGAAGTCAGCTACCAGGATCGGTTGATCGGCGACCTTCGGGCTCGCGCGACCGCGACGGACGCGCTGCGCGAACCGCGCCCGAGCGCCGCACAACTCATCTTCTGCATCGACGTGCGCTCGGAGCGATTCCGCAGGGCGCTGGAAGCGGCGGATCCCTGTTTCGAGACGCGCGGTTTCGCGGGCTTCTTCGGCCTGCCGATCCGCTACCGGCCGATCGGGACCACCGCCGCGCGCCCGCAGCTTCCCGGTCTGCTCGCCCCGTCGCTCGAGGTCTGCGACTCGACCGGCGAGGCCGAATCGGATCGGCGCATCCGCGACCGGCGCCGCCGCGCACTACGAGCCCAGGCCGCGTGGCAGCCTTTCCAGCGGCTGCCGACCGGCAATTTCTCGCTCGTCGAGACGCTCGGTCTCGGCTATCTCGCCGCGCTGCTACAGCGGCGGATCGGCCGCGATCCCGAACCGCTGGAGACACGCGGACTCCGCGACTCCGACGCCCGCCGCCTGCGCCCGCGGATTCAGCCGGGCGGTGCCAGCGAGGTCGCCGGTCGTGCGGATCTTGTCGCATCGATCCTGCGCGCAATGAGCTTGACCTCGGGATTCGCACGTCTGCTCGTGCTGGTCGGTCACGGCAGTCAGAGCGCGAACAACCCGCAGGCTGCTGCGCTCGACTGCGGTGCCTGCGGCGGACACACCGGCGAAGTGAACGCCCGGGTGCTCGCGGCGCTGTTGAACGATCCTGCGCTGCGTTCCGCGCTGTGCGATCGTGACATCGATATCCCTGCCGACACCATCGCGATCGCCGCGCTCCACAACACGACCACCGACGAGATGCGCCTGTTCGACCTCGACGCGGTACCGGCGAGCCATGCGTCGGACGTCGAGCGCCTGCGGAACGCGCTCGCCGAGGCCGGGCGGCGCACGCGTTCCGAGCGCGCGCCAAGCCTCGGTCTCGCCACCCTCGCGGACCGCCCCACCGCGTTGCTGCGGGAGATGCGCCGGCGCGCGCGCGACTGGGCGCAGACCCGTCCGGAATGGGGATTGGCGGACAATGCGGCATTCATCGTCGCGCCGCGCACACGCACCCGCGGCGTCGACCTCGCCGGCCGCGCGTTCCTGCACGACTACGCCTGGCGCGAAGATCGCGACGGTGGCGTGCTCGAGTTGATCATGACGGCGCCGATGGTCGTGGCCCACTGGATCAATCTGCAATACTACGCGTCGACGGTCGCGCCGGAGCGCTACGGCAGCGGCAACAAGGTGCTGCACAACGTCGCCTGCGGTCACATCGGCGTGTTCGAGGGCAATACCGGCGATCTGCGGGTCGGATTGTCACGGCAATCGGTGCATGACGGCGGTCGGTGGATGCACACGCCGCTGCGGCTTTCGGTGTTCATCGAGGCGCCGCGCGATATGATCGACCGTGTGATCGCCCGGCATGCGACGGTGCGCCAGCTCGTCGAGAACGAATGGCTGCACCTGTTCCGCATCGACGGCGACGGATCCATCGAGGCTCGCCGCTGCGGCGGCTGGAAAGAACGGTCGGCGGGCCCAGCGCACACAGGCCAGGAGTGACCCATGAATCCCTCAACCACCGCGACCCCCACGCAGCCGCCGATCGAGGTGCAGTGGCGCGGCGACATGGTCTTCGAGGCCGGTCGCTCGGCGGGCCCGACGGTGCGCATCGACGGCGACGCGCAAACGGCGCCAAGCCCGTTCGACCTGCTGCTTGCCGCGATCGCGACCTGCGCGTCGGTCGATGTGGTCGCGATACTCGGGAAGCAGCGCACGCCGGTGCGGGCGCTCGGGGTGCGCATCGAGGCCGATCGCGTCGACTCGACCCCGCGCCGGCTGGCGGCCGCGATCCTGCACTTCCGGATCACCGCGCCCGGCGTGACGATCGAGAAGGCCGCGCACGCGGTCGAGCTCTCGGTCACCAAGTACTGCAGCGTCCGCTCGTCGCTCCGCGACGATATCTCGGTGACCTGGACGGTCGCAGTCGATGCGGACGAGCCGGCGGCGGAGCGAAATTGAGCGTTCGAGACGACGCGCGGGAACCAGCTTTGCCGGAATTCAGGCTGGAGACCTACCTCGGCCGCTGGGAATTCTCCGCCCGCCATCACATGACCGCCTCGGATGCGGAAACGCTGTCGGTCCGCGAGTTGCTCGCGCTCGGCGGCGACGGCGCGCTCGACACGCTCCTGGATCAGCGCCTGTCGTATACCGAACCGTACGGTGCGCCGGATCTGCGCGACGCGATCGCCCGGACCTACGAGCACTGCTCGATGGAGGACGTGCTGTGCTTCGCGGGAGCCGAGGAAGCGGTCTACTGTTTGTACCGCACGCTGTTGCGGCCCGGGGACCATGCGATCGTGGTGACGCCGAACTACCAGTCGGCCGAGACCCTGCCGCTGTCGCTGTGCACCGTCTCGGGCGTCGCACTCGACCCGGACCAGCACTGGACGCTGCATCTGGACCAGGTCGCCGCGGCGATCCGCCCGAACACCCGGGTGCTCTACGTCAACTTCCCGCACAACCCCACGGGCAAGATCCTCGAGCAGGATCGTTTCGCCGGGCTCGTCGAGCTGTGCCGCAAGCACGGAATCTGGCTGTTCTCGGACGAGGTGTATCGGCTCATCGAGCACGACCCGTCGAAGCGGCTGCCACAGGTCGCGGACCTCTATGAACGCGGCATTTCGCTCAACGTGATGAGCAAGGCCTACGGCCTGCCGGGTCTCAGGATCGGCTGGATCGCGTGTCGAGACCGCGCACTGCTCGAGCTGATGGTGCGCTACAAGCATTACCTGTCGATCTGCAACAGCGGACCCTCGGAACGCCTTGCTCTCGTCGCGCTCCAACATCGCGACGCGGTGCTCGGACGGACGCGCCGCGTCGCTCGCGAAGGCTATGCGAAGGTCGCCGCGCTCCTCGCCGAGTTCCCCGAACTGTTCGACCCTTATGTCCCGGACGGCGGTGTCGTGATGTTCCCGCGCTACCGGGGCGGCGCCGGAGTCGAAGCGTTCTGCCGACGGATGGTCGAGGAGGCGGGGGTCGTCCTGCTGCCCGCCTCCGTGTACACGTCCGCCTTGACCGCGACGCCGACCGATCGCTTCCGGATCGGCTATGGACGGCGCAACCTCGACGCGGGACTCGCGGCGATGCGCGACCTGATTTGCCGCGGCGGGATGTGAGCGGGTCGCGACCGTCCGCTGACGATCGACCCTGACGCCGCCGCATCGGCGGCGGCTCGTCGAACCCGATGGTTCGTCGATCGAGGGTTCGAATCCTCGTTGCACGCGACCGTAAGCGGCCGGGCCGCTCATCAATGGCTATCAATCACGGTAATCCGCGCATTGGAAAGGCGCGTCGCGAACCCACGGACGCGTTAACCGCCGCCCAGCAGCCGGCGCGCCAACAAGGATTGCATGTCCCGTCGACCATCGGCGATCAGGTAGATGACCACGCGCTCTTCAACGACCCGGTAGATGAGCCGGTAAGGCTTGAAGAAGACCTGCCGGTATTCCTGATCGCCCAGCCCACGCAGTTCCTTCGGCTGCGATCCACGCGCCGGCGCGCCCGAAAGGCTCTCTGCGATCTCGAGTATTCGGTTCAGGACGTGATCAGCGCTCCGGGGCGAGTCGTGCGTCGCAATATGGGTGACGATGTCTTCCAGGTCGCGCTCAGCATCCTCGGTGAGAACGACTTCAAGGCGCATCAGTCCTCCGTCTGGGGGCTGGCGCGCAAGCGTCTGGCAACATCTGCGAGCGGCTTGACACGGCCCTGGGAGACTTGCTGATTACCCAGTGCCAGGATCTTCAATAGCGCCAGCGTTTCCTGCGTCTGCTCGTACGTGGCTACGTCCTGGATAACGGCCTTAGCCTCACCATTCTGGGTGATGACCATCGGCTGTCGCTGGTCTGCCAGTTCCTGCAGCACCTCGGCGGCGTTGGCCTTCAGGTAGCTGATCGGCCTGATCTGGGTTGAATACCGCATAAAAGCTCCGGGCGTCATGACAGGACTGAATATAGTCTTTTATCGGTTCGACTTCAATCGAGCCAGTTTCACGGAATCGCACGGACAAGAACCGAACCAGATCGCGACACTTGGCAAGCTATGCATCCATTTGGGTCAGAACTGCACGAGTCCTGCCCCCCGGGGCGCCATGCTACTCGAGGCCAGTTCCACGGCAGATCGGCGCGGCGCCACGGGAATCGCCGCAGGCCCAACCCGTTTGAAGGGAGATATTAGTGATGACCAATAGAGGCCCGCGTACCGGTGGTGTCCGACCCAAGCCGAACGACCGCATCCAGTTCGATTTCATGCTCGACGGCGTCCGGTATCGGCCCACGATTCGCCGGGCGCCCACGACTCATAACCTCCGCGCGGCTCGCGAGCGACTCTCGAATATCCGCCGTCGTATCCGCGCCGGCACGTTCCTATTTGAAGAGGTATTCCCTGAGTACCGGTTTCTTCGCCGGGTGATCGATCCGTCCCAAGTACGCACCTGCGATCAGGTCTTCGACCAGTTCATCGAACACTGCGAGTCGCGATTCCGGCGCGATGATATGGCCTCGGCGACCGTTTCCGGCTATCGACGCGTACTGAACGCCCTGTGGCGGCCGCAGATCGGCACCCTCCCCTTCCTGCGTGTCGACTACGTAACGTTGGCGCGCGTGGCCGACGCGTATCGGTGCAGCCGCAAGACCTACAACAACGCCATCAGCGTACTCCGCCGGGCATTCGAGTTTGCGTATCGCAACCACCCGTATCACATGAACCCGGCACGAGGTCTTCGCGGCTGTCGTATGGCGCGCAAGGATCGAATTCGTCCGGATCCGTTCAGGATCGACGAGGCGGAGACATTGATCGACGCGATTCGTGAAGACTGGGGCGAAGCCCAGGCCAACTACGACGAGTTCCGGTTCTTCGCGAGGCTTCGACCTTCGGAACAGATCGCGCTTACGGTGTCGGACTTCGATGCCGGGCGCGGCACGCTGCGCGTGAACAAGGCAGCGTCGCCGGAGTCGACCGCGCAACCACGAAGACTGGCGTGCACCGAATCTTTGAGTTGTGCCCGCGGGCAGTGACGGTGATGCGTCGACAGCTTGCGCTGCGTGAACGATTTGAACGCGAGGGGCGCATTCGCCACCCGTACATCTGTTTCGCGGACGATGGCTCGCCGCTCTACTCGATCAAGGAGCCCGGCCGCCGCTGGGCGAAGTCGATGGCGCGATTACCCATCCGCCCGCGCCGTCCGTACTGCGCGCGCCATTCTTGCGTCAGCTGGAACCTCATGCTCGGCAAGAACCCACTGTGGGTGGCGCGGCAACACGGGCATACCGTACGGACCATGCTCGAGGTCTACGCCGCGTGGGCCGATGGCGCCGTCGAATCAGACGTAGCGGCGATTCGCCGCTCCATGCGAATTTCTGGCATTACCGAGCCAAGCCGACGCACGGGATGGTTCCGGAGACTCCTGCAGCGATGGCTGCCGAGCGGACGGGGCGAAATGCCGCAGCCGGCGGCGTTCAGCATCTGGCACTGGATTTGGCACCAGGAACGTGGCGCCTGCACCTAAGCCCATGAGATCAATCGGGAAAGAACTGCCGGAGAGAGAGGGATTGCTCGCGGCTGACGCCGCTCGTCCCTCGCGCAGCGCTCGGGATCATCGGCGCTGCGCGCCGCTGCCCTGACGCCGCCGCCTTGGCGGCGGCTCGTCGAACCCGATGGTTCGTCGATCGAGGGTTCGAATCCTCATCGCACGCGACGATGAACGGCCGGGCCGCTCGTCGATCGCGATCTGGGTATTTGGCGGAGAGAGAGGGATTCGAACCCTCGATGGGCTTTTGACCCATACACCCTTAGCAGGGGTGCGCCTTCGACCACTCGGCCATCTCTCCGGCGGACGTGCATTTCCACACTCGGCGGAGCGCGCGATGATACCCGCCCGCGCGGGCCAAATCAAAATCCTGGAATGTCTCGTGAATCGGCCGGCGGTGTCGCGCCGTTCAACGGCCGCCGAGCTTCAGTGCCGGCCGGTCCGCGGAAACCTCGTCGAGCGCCTCCGGGTGGCCCGAGGACGCCTCGTGCTCTTCGCGCTTGATGCGCTCGAAAATCTCCTCGCGGTGCACTGCAACGTCCTTCGGCGCGTTCACACCGATGCGCACTTGGTTGCCCTTGACGCCAAGCACCGTGACGGTCACTTCATCACCGATCATCAACGTCTCGCCAATCCGTCTGGTCAAGATCAACATCGTCGACTCCTGGCGCCTCCGGCGCGGTTGGTCCGCGATCACGGCTACCACCCGTTCCAGTAGGCAACTCAAATTCTGATTCGTTCGATCCGAATTGGGATCGTGATCGGTGCGGGTCACCGCGCGTCACAGTCCGTCGCCAGGATACCGTGGCACGCTTCCCACGATCGGTAACTTATCACGCATGTGACAAAAAAATCTCCGCCCGGCGCAGCGGCGCTCCCGTTCAGGAACCGTCTCAACGCGCTGCGACGCAGGGTCAATCCGCGAGGCGGCTGCGCACCCAGGGCTCGACTTGATCGAGCGCGAAAGAGAGCTTTTCCGGCTGATTTCCGCCGGCTTGCGCGAAATCGGCGCGGCCGCCACCGCGCCCGCCGACCTCGGCGGCGACCATGCTCGCGATCTCTCCCGCCTTGATCCGCGCGGTCACGTTAGGGGAAACCCCGACCACAAAAGACACCTTTCCCTCATGTGCCGTACCGAGCACGACGATCGCATCGCCGAGAGTGCTCTTCAATCGATCGACCGCGCTGCGCAAACTCTGCGGATCGGTTTCGTCGATGCGTGCCGCCAACACCTTCACGCCGCTGACTTCTCTTGCTGCGGACGCGAGGTCGCCGCTGCCGCCGCTCGCCAGTCGCGCCTTGAGTTGCGTCACTTCCTTCTCGAGCTTGCGCGAGCGCTCGAGCAGATCACGAACCTTTTGCTCCACGTCGCCGCGGCCGCCGCGGACGAGCGCCCCCAGTTCGTGCAGCGTCCGCTCCGTATCGACGACCCAGTCGTAGGCCGCTTCGCCGGTCAGCGCCTCGATGCGACGCACCCCGGCCGCGACCCCGGTCTCCGCGACGATCTTGAGCAATCCGATGTCGCCCGCGCGCGTGACGTGGGTGCCGCCGCAGAGCTCCATCGAGAAGTCGCCGATCTTCAGCACGCGCACGTCGTGCGCGTATTTCTCGCCGAACAGCGCCATCGCACCGGCGGCGACCGCCGCATCGAAGCTCATCACGCGGGTCTCGGCGGCCGCGTTCGCGCGAATCACCGCGTTCACGCGCCGCTCGACGCGCCCGAGTTCCTCCGCGGTCATCGCCCGGGCGTGGGAGAAGTCGAACCGCAGCCGGTCGGCGGCAACGAGCGATCCTTTCTGCTGTACGTGCGCGCCGAGCACCTCGCGCAGCGCCGCATGGAGCAGGTGGGTCGCGGAATGGTTCCGCGCGATCGCGCGGCGGCGGTCCTCGTCGACCTTCGCCTGGAGACGGTCGCCGACGCGGATCTCGCCTTGCGTGAGCACGCCGGCGTGCGCGAACGCCGCGCCGAGCTTCTGCGTGTCGCGCACCTCGAAACGGGCACCGGCGGCCCCGAGGAGCACGCCCGCGTCACCGATCTGGCCGCCGCTCTCGGCATAGAACGGCGTGTGATCGAGGACCACGCGACCCTCCTGACCGGCGCCGAGCACCTCGACGAGCGCGCCGTGCGCGATCAGGGCCGTCACCCGCCCGGAATCCGCGAGCTGCTCGTAGCCACTGAACGTCGTCTGCTCGTCGAACTTCAACGAGTCGCCGAGGTCCGCGGTGAACTTGCTGGCCGCGCGCGCGCGATCCCGCTGCGCCGCCATCGCCGCCTCGAAGCCCGCCTGGTCGATCGTGAGGCCGCGTTCGCGGGCCACGTCCGCCGTCAGATCGACCGGAAATCCGTAGGTGTCGTAGAGCTTGAACACGGTTTCGCCGGGAATCACCCGGCCGGCGAGATCGGCGGTCGCCGCGTCGAGCAGCGCCATCCCGGTCGTGAGCGTCTCGGCGAACCTCGCCTCCTCGTGCTCGAGGGTGCGGGTCGCGAGCGCCTCGCCGGCGACGAGTTCCGGATACTGCGCGCCCATCTCGCGCACCAACGCGCCGACCAACCGGTGAAAGAACGGCTGCGTCACACCGAGCTTGTAACCATGGCGGATCGCGCGCCGCACGATGCGCCGCAGGACGTAGCCCCGGCCCTCGTTCGATGGCACCACGCCGTCGACGATCAGGAACGTGCTCGCGCGAATGTGGTCCGCGATCACCCGCAGGCTCGGCGACGCGAGATCGGTCACGCCGCAGACCGTCGCGGCCGCGCGGATCAGCGACTCGAACAGGTCGATCTCGTAGTTGCTGTGGACCCCTTGCATCACCGCGGCCACGCGCTCGAGGCCCATGCCGGTGTCGACCGAGGGCTTCGGCAACGGCGTGAGCACGCCGTCGCTGGAGCGCTCGTACTGCATGAACACGAGATTCCAGATCTCGACGTAGCGGTCGCCGTCCTCGTCGGGCGAGCCCGGGGGGCCGCCCGGCACGTCCGGGCCGTGGTCGTAGAAGATCTCGCTGCAGGGACCGCAGGGACCCGTGTCGCCCATCTGCCAGAAGTTCGACTGCTCGCCGAGGCGTGCGCAGCGGGTCGGATCCACGCCGATCTCGTCGACCCAGACGCGCTCGGCCTCCTCGTCCTCGCGGAACACCGTGACCCAGAGGCGCTCCTTAGGGATCCCGAGGGTTCCGGTCACGAAATTCCACGCGAAGTGGATCGCCTCGCGCTTGAAATAGTCGCCGAAGCTGAAATTGCCGAGCATCTCGAAGAACGTGTGGTGCCGCGCGGTGTAGCCGACGTTCTCGAGATCGTTGTGCTTGCCGCCGGCGCGGACGCAGCGCTGCGCGCTCGCCGCGCGGGTGTAGTCGCGGCGGTCCTTGCCGAGGAACACGTCCTTGAACTGCACCATGCCGGCGTTGGTGAACAGCAAGGTCGGATCGTTCCCCGGAACGAGCGGGCTCGACGGCACGACCGTGTGGCCGTTCTTGCGGAAGAATTCGAGGAAGCTCGCGCGGATCTCCGCGCTCGTCATGTAGCGAAGTTTCTGCGATTCTCGTTTCATGTCGCCCAGTCTTCGATGTCCACGCCCGATCCTAGAACGGAATGGATCTGGGCGCTCGTGAAACCGCGGTAACTCAGGAACCGCGCCTGCCGCATGCGCTCGGCGTACGCCTGCGGGCGCACCGCGCCGAATTTCTTGCGCCGGGCCGATTCCAGCGCGGTGAGCCAGCCGCGGTAGCCGTCGATCCCTGCCTCGACGAGTTCCGCGTCGACGCCGGCCCGGCGTAGATCGCTGCGGACCCGCAACGGCCCCTGGCCGCGACCGGCGCGGTAGGCGATCAGGTTCTCGACGTACCGGCCGTCGTCGATCAGCTTCTCGGCGACGAGGCCGGCGACCACGCGCTCGGCGAGCGCGGGGTCGAATCCCCGGTCGGCGAGCCGCCGCAGCAATTCCGCCGACGGATGATCGCGCCGCGCGAGCGCGTCGAGCGCCGCTTTGCGCGCGGCGCGGCCGTCCTGCGGGTCGACCGGTTCGCGGCCCAGGCCCTAGGCCTCCTTCGCCTCGCCGCCGCCGCGGTTCATCGTCGCCTTTTCCGGCACGAGCTTGGTCCGCAGCTTCGTCTCGAGGTCCGCGGCGACCTCCGGGTGCTGTTGCAGGAATGTGCGGGCGTTCTCCTTGCCCTGGCCGATCCGCTCACCGTTGTAGCTGTACCACGAACCGGATTTCTCGACCAAATTATGCAGCACCCCGAGTTCGATCAGCTCGCCCTCCTTGGAGATGCCCGAGCCGTACATGATCTCGAACTCGGCCTCGCGGAACGGCGGCGCAACCTTGTTCTTCACGACCTTCACGCGGGTCATCGAGCCGACGACTTCCTCGCCGTTCTTGATCGCGCCGATCCGCCGGATGTCCATCCGCACGGAGGAGTAGAACTTCAGCGCATTGCCGCCGGTC
>JAKBCG010000376.1 GCA_021808035.1 Pseudomonadota bacterium | reverse complement strand
ATCCCCGCCGCCCGTCGAAGGACTGATGCACGTGTCCCCAGGCGACGCCGCGCACGTTCGGGTGCGCGTCGACGACCCGCCAGAATTCCGCGGCATCCCGCAAACCGATGTCGTCCAGCCAGCGGCTGCCCATCGGGATCGGCTGGTGGTGCAGACACAGGAGCGCGTGACCGGTCGTCCGCGCGAGTTCCTCGTCCAATCTCGCGAGTTCCGCGTCGCCGAGCCGGCCGCCGACGTCGCCGGCGGCGAAGCTGTCGAGCATCACGATCCGCCACGCGCCGATCGAGTGCGTGCCGCAGTGCTGGAACGGGGCGGCGGCGAGTTCGCGCGCCATCGCCGCGGGGTCGTCGTGGTTGCCGGGTATGCACAGCACGGGCTTCTCGAGGCCTCGGCAGGCGTTGCGAAAGCGTGCGTACCCCGACGGGTCGTCCTGGACGAGATCGCCGGTGACCAGCAGCGCGCCGTAATCCGGATACCGCGCGAGGGCGGCGTCGAGCACCGCGCGCAGACTCGCGTCGGTCGCGACGCCGCGTAATTTCCGGTCCGCGCGGCCGTACAGGTGCGGATCGGTGATCTGTAGCACGAACATGGCGGAATGCTAACAAGCGGCGGTTCCGCCGACGGTGAACTGGATCATAGGCGCGCACGAATCCCGTGCCCGTCCGGCGGCGCGCAGGCACGATCGAGCGCCCGGGCCGGCCCGGCGTTGCTGGCGGGGGCCGCATCGGGGACAATGGCGCCCCCGGTCACGTCACAAAGCCCAACGCCGCATGCCCAGTCGCCGACAGCTTGCCAATGCAATCCGAGTCTTGGCGATGGACGCCGTGCAGCGGGCGAAGTCCCGTCATCCGGGCGCGCCGATGGGCATGGCGGATATCGCCGAGGTCCTGTGGCGGCGCGTATTGCGGTACAACCCCGCGAACCCGGGCTGGTGGAACCGCGACCGGTTCGTGCTGTCGAACGGCCACGCGTCGATGCTGCTGTACTCGGTGCTGCACCTGACCGGCTACCCGCTCACGATCGACGACCTGCGCCAGTTCCGCCAGCACGGCTCGAAGACGCCGGGGCATCCCGAACGGGATCCGGCGCTCGGCATCGAGACGACCACCGGGCCGCTCGGACAGGGGTTCGCGAACGCGGTCGGCATGGCGCTCGCCGAGCGGTCGCTCGCCGCCCGGTTCAATCGCCCGGATCACGCGATCATCGATCACCACACCTACGTGTTCTGCGGCGACGGCTGCATGATGGAGGGCGTCTCGCACGAAGCGGCTTCGTTCGCCGGCACGCAACGGCTCGGCAAGCTGACCGCCGTCTACGACGACAACGGGATCTCGATCGACGGGAAGGTGCGCGGCTGGTTCGCGGACGACACCGCCGCGCGGTTCGAGGCCTATGGCTGGCACGTGCTGCGAGGCATCGACGGGCAGGACGCCGAGTCGGTGGAAGCGGCGTTCGCGGCGGCACGGGCGATCACCGACCGTCCGTCGTTCCTGTGCTGCCGCACCGTGATCGGATGGGGCGCGCCGCACAAACAGGGCAGCGCGGCGATGCACGGCGAGCCGGTCGGCACCGAGGAGATCGCCGCCGCGCGCGAGTATCTCGGATGGCCCGAGCCGCCGTTCGAGATTCCCGCGGCGATTCGCGCCGCCTGGGACATGCGCGAGCCGGGCGCGCGCGCCGAAGCCGAGTGGCGCGAGCGATTCGGTGCGTACCGGGCGGCCTACCCGGACCTCGGCGCGGAACTCGCGCGCCGCCTCGAAGGGGCTTTGCCGGCCGAATTCGCGGCCTGCGCAGCGGAGCACGTCGCGCGCGCGCAGGCCGAACCGGCCGCCCCCGCGACCCGGCAGTCGTCCCAGGCGGCGTTGAACGCGCTCGGGCCCGTGCTACCGGAGCTGATCGGCGGCTCGGCGGATCTCACGCCATCGAACGGCACGCTGCGCCGGAACTCGGTCGCGCTCGGACCCGACCGGCCGGATGGCGATTATGTCCACTTCGGTGTCCGCGAATTCGGAATGTCCGCGATCATGAACGGCATCGCCGCGCACGGCGGCTGCATTCCGTACGGCGGCACGTTCCTCGTATTCTCCGACTACGCCCGCAATGCGGTGCGCATGGCGGCGCTGATGCGCCTCGGCGTCGTGTTCGTGTACACGCACGACTCGATCGGGCTCGGCGAGGACGGCCCGACCCACCAGCCGATCGAGCAACTCGCGAGCTTGCGGATCATCCCGCAACTCGAGACGTGGCGACCCTGCGATGCGGCGGAGACCGCGATCGCGTGGCGCGCCGCGATCGAGGGCCGCGCGGCCCCGACCTGCCTCGTACTGACCCGTCAGGCGGTGCCCCCGCAATCGCGTGACGCCGCCCAGCTCGCCGCGGTCGCACGCGGCGGGTACGTGCTGATCGATTCGGCCGGTCCGCCGGAGGCGATCGTGATCGCGACCGGCTCCGAGGTCGCGATCGCCGCCGACGCGGTGCGCGCGGCCGCCGCGCGCGGCCGCCGCGTGCGGCTGGTGTCGATGCCCTGCCTCGGCGCGTTCGAGCGCCAGGACGAGGCGTATCGACGCGCGGTCCTGCCGGACGAGGTGCGCGCGCGGGTCGCGGTCGAGGCCGGCGTGCGCGAGCCCTGGTGGCGCTACGTCGGATCTGCGGGGCTGATCCTCGGGATCGATCGCTTCGGCGAATCGGCGCCCGCGAAGGAGCTTTTCCAGCACTTCGGCTTCACGGCCGAGACCGTGCGCAGCGCGATCGACGCCGTGCTCGCGGCTTCGGATCGCGATTCGGCTCGACACAAGA
>JAKBCG010000375.1 GCA_021808035.1 Pseudomonadota bacterium | reverse complement strand
CAGTCCCCCCAGCGCCGCGCCGCCGACGACCGCCACGAGGCGCCGCACGGCCCTCATGCGCCGCCCCGGCGCGCGGCCGCGATGCGCGGCAGGAACTGCGTGTTCCAGACTTGCATCGTCATCGGCGCGATGTGCTTGAACACGATCCGGCCCTTGCGGTCGACGAGGTAGGTTTCCGGGGCGCCGTACACGCCCCAGTTGATCGCGACATGCCCGTTCTGGTCGAAGCCGACCCCGGAATATGGGTCGCCGAGTTCCCGGAGCCACTCCTGCGCGCGCGCGCGGTCGTCGTTCCAGTCGAGTCCGAGGATCGGTACCACGTGCTGCTGCGCGATCTCCAGGAGCGTGTGCTGCTCCTCCCGGCAGGCCTCGCACCACGTCGCCCAGACGTTGAACACATACACGTGCCCCGCGAGCGGCCGATTGCTCACGGTGCGACTCGGATCGAGGACGTCGGTGAGGGTGAACTCCGGTGCCGGCTTGCCGATCAGCGGCGAAGGCAGATAGTGCAGGTCGCGCTTCGGATTCAAGCCGACCGCGAACAGCACGAGCAAGCCGGCGAACGCGCCCACCGGCAGGAGATACTTCCAATACTTCCACATCACGCGACCCCCGCGGAGGGCTTTGGATCGGGCCCCGGGGTCCGTGCCGCGCGCGCTTCCTCCGTCGCCGGCACCTTCACCCGGTAGCGTCGGTCGCTCGCGCACACCGCGCCGCCGAGCGCCATCAACAGCGCCCCGAGCCACACATACCGTATCAGCGGCTTGTACTGGATCCGCAAGCTCCACGCGCCCGCGCCGAGCGAGTTGCCCATCGCGACGAACAGATCACGCCCCCAGTTGAACGTGATCGCCGCATGGCTGTTGTCGATCTGCTGCACGACGAAGTGGCGTTTCTGCGGCGTCAGGGTCGCGACCCGATGGCCGTCGTGGGTGACGTCGAAGGTTCCCTGGACCGCTTCGTAGTTAGGGCCGAACACCGGCTGGGTCGACACGAACCTGAAGTCGTAGCCCGCGATCGAGAAGGTCTGGCCGGGCTTCAGCGCGACGTCCTTGTCGATCTTGAAGTTCGAGACCGTGCTCACCGCGATCGCGAACATCCCGACGCCGATGTGGGCGATCGTCATGCCGACCAACGCCGTCGTGAGCGTCTGGCGCTGCCGGATCCGGCGCAGCGGCTCGAGGAGCGAGGACAAGATGATCCAGATCCCGAACGTCATGCCGGCGTAGCCGGCCCATGGCAAGGAGCCGTAGCCGTAGCGCAGGATCAGGAACGCGAGCCCGAGACCCGCGACGAGCAGGATCCAGATCGGCTTCGCGGCGGCGGTGAGCTTTCCCCGCCGCCAGGCCGCGTGGGTCCCGACCGCGAGGAACCCGAGCATCGGCAGCATCGGCGTCAGGAACATCAGGTCGAACACCGGCGGGCCGACCGAGATCTTGCCGATCCCGAGCAACTCGTAGAACAGCGGCGCGAGCGTTCCCCAGAGCACGAGGCCGGCGGCCGCGACCAGCAGCACGTTGTTCACCAGCAGGAAGAACTCGCGCGAAAACAGCTCGAACCCTCCGGGCACGTAGAGTTTCGGGGCGCGCCACGCGTACAAGCCGAGCGAACCGCCGACCGTGACGGCGAGCCCCGCGAGGATGAACAGTCCGCGGCGCGGGTCGGTCGCGAACGAGTGCACCGACACGAGCACGCCGGA
The DNA here is from genome assembly GCA_021808035.1 of Pseudomonadota bacterium. Classification (GTDB taxonomy): domain Bacteria; phylum Pseudomonadota; class Gammaproteobacteria; order Steroidobacterales; family Steroidobacteraceae; genus Bog-1198. The sequence goes on along the minus strand of JAKBCG010000375.1, from coordinate 1,101 downwards.
GCGCACCAGGAAGGTGCCGATCAACGAGAGCGAGAACGTGAAGATCGCCAGCAGCAACGTCCAGCTCTTGAAGATCCCGCGCTTTTCGGTGACGCTGAGGCTATGGATCAATGCGGTGCCGACCAGCCACGGCATGAACGACGCGTTCTCGACCGGATCCCAGAACCACCAGCCGCCCCAGCCGAGCTCGTAGTACGCCCACCAGCTGCCGAGCGTGATCCCGATCGTGAGACAGATCCACGCCGCGATCGTCCAGGGACGGGTCCACTTCGCCCAGGACTGGTCGAGCCGCCCCTCGATCATCGCGGCGACCGCGAACGCGAACGCGACGGAAAACCCGACGTACCCGGTGTAGAGCATCGGCGGGTGGATCGCGAGCGCGAAGTCCTGCAGGATCGGATTGAGGCTCGCGCCGTTCGGTGCCGCGGGAATCAGGCGCGTGAACGGATTCGAGGTCCACAGCGTGAACAGCAGGAAGCCCGTGCTCACCAATCCGAGCACGCCGAGCACGCGGGCCGCGAACGTCGGCGGCAGCCCGCGACTGAACGCCGCGACCGCGAGATTCCAGGCCGACAGGATCAGGATCCACAGCAGGAGCGATCCCTCGTGCGCACCCCAGACCGCGGTGACCCGGTAGAACAGCGGCAACTGCGTGTTGGAGTTGTTCGCGACGTACAGGACCGAGAAGTCGTTGACGACGAACGCATGAACCAGGCAGCCGAAGCTCATCGCGACGAACACGAATTGACCCGCGACCGCCGGCCGCGCGACCGCGCTCCATCCCGGCTTGCCGAGCCAGGGGCCCACGAGGCCGAAGAAGGCCTGCGCCGCGCTGAGCAGCAGCGCGAGCACCAGCGCGAACATGCCGAGCTCCGGAATCATCGGTCCTCCTACCCTCGCGGGCTCGGGGCCGCGGCTGCGCCGGCGATCCCCGCGTTCTTCTTCACCGCAGCCGCGATCTCCGGCGGCATGTACTTCGAGTCGTGCTTCGCGAGCACCTCATCGGCGACGAACACGCCGTTCGGGCCGAGCTGTCCGTGCGCGATGATCCCCTGCCCCTCGCGGAACAGGTCCGGCAGCACACCGGTATACACGACCGGC
>JAKBCG010000374.1 GCA_021808035.1 Pseudomonadota bacterium | reverse complement strand
ATTTTGGGTGAGGTGCGCTTCCCGGGGACTTATCCGATCCAGCGAGGCGAGACACTGCGCTCGGTTCTCATGCGCGCCGGGGGCCTCGCGGACGATGCATTCCCGGAAGGGGCTGTGTTCACGCGCGCGGAGCTTCAAAGCCAAGAAAAAACCCAGCTCGACCTGCTTGCGAAGCGATTCCAGGCGGAACTCGCGGCGGCGACCCTGCAGTCGGTCAGGGCCGGCGCGACCGGTACCGCAGCGGGCGCCGCGGTTGCCGCGAGCGCTCCTCAGAACCTCGCGATCGGACAGGAGGTCGTGCGTGAGTTGCGCACCACGAAGCCGGTCGGCCGTCTGGTGATCCACCTCACGCGATTGATGCGTGAGCCCGTCGGCGGACCTGATGACGTCGTATTGCAGAGCGGCGATCGGTTGTTCGTGCCGAAACTCAACCAGGAAGTGATGTTGATCGGCGAGGTGCAAAATCCGACCGCACTGCTCTACCATCCGGGCTGGAATCGCAACGATTACATCAATCGAAGCGGCGGTTTGACACGCAACGCCGACCGCAAGCACATCTACGTCGTGCGCGCCAATGGAGAAGTCGTCGGCGGTGATCGGGTCGGGTGGTTCCGGCGTACCGAATCAGTCGACATGCGGCCTGGGGATACCGTCGTCGTGCCCATGAACCCCGACCGGATTCCGGCGTTGCCGTTGTGGACGAGTGCGACGACGATCCTGTACAACATCGCGATCGCGGTGCTCGCGTTGAAGGGCCTATGACGCGGCGCCCGTGAAGACAGCGAATTTCAGGACGCCATGCTGAGCCCGCGCTTGGTTGCGGGTATCGCACGGGTCGTCGTCATCGCGATCGCGCTTTCTGGTCTCGTCGTCAGCCTCTCCGGTCGCGCCGAGGCGGACGGTGCGACCGAGTACTTGCCGCTGAATCTCGATCCGGTCATGGAACGACAGGTCGAGCGAGTCCTGATCCTCGCCGATGAGCCGATCCTGAAACGTCCATTCGCGGCCGATCTCGTCGAGGACGCATTGCCCGAGGCCTGTCGTAAAGACACGCCGTTGTGTGTGCGCGTCGAGCGCTACCTCGAGCGTTATTCACGCGATTATGCGGTCACCGAGGCCAGCCTCACCGGCACCTACGTTCAAGGTTCACCCTATGGCGTCGTGCCGAACCAGCACGGGCTGCCCGGCGACGCGAACTGGGAAGCATCGGCACAGGGATTCGTGCAACCAAGCAACTATTGGTTGGTGAGCGCCGGCGTCGAAGCCTACCGAGGTCGCATCACACCGGAAGGGACGATGCTCAGCTTCGGTTTCCACGGCGCCCAGGTCGACATCGGCTATCGAGACCACGATTTCTCGCCGATGACCGACAGCAGTCAGTTGATCGGGACCGAAGCGGCGACGACGCCTTCGATCACGGTCTCGAATTGGCGGCCGCTCACCCGTCTCGGGTTTCAATACGAAGCGTTTCTCACGGAACTGTCGAACGCTCCCATTCTCTACAACGGCGTTCTCGCCCACGGGAATCCGCGGCTGTTCGGGGTGCAGCTGTCGATCGAACCTTTCCCGGGGTGGTCCCTCGGCGTCAACCGCTTGTTGGAATACGGCGGCGGCGCCGGCCTTCCCGGATCGGCGGGTTTCCTGGTCCGGGATTTCTTCAAGCCGAGCGGCCTCTCGCAAACGCAGGGCAATCAACAGGCCTCCTACGTCAGCCGCTTCATCTTCCCGGGGCGGGTCCCGTTCGCGCTCTATTTCCAATACGCGGGCGAGGACAACTCGAACGGTGGTAGCTATCTACTCGGCAACGCCGCATTGTCCGCGGGCATCGACTTCCCGCGCATCGGGCGGCACTTCGACGCGACGTTCGAAACCACGGAATGGCAGAACCTTTGGTACGTGCACTACATTTTCCTGAACGGCATGACCAACGACCGTCTGGTGCTCGGCAATTGGGGTGCCGATCAACGGGTGTTCGGCGACGGCGTCGGGGCACGCAGTTTCATGCTGCGCGTCGGCTGGACACCGCCGTTCGGCGGATATCTCGAAGCGCGCGCGCGTACCCTCGTGAATCAAGACTACTACGGCGGGGACAGTCGTTTCTATACCGGGCACCCGCCGTATCTCTATCACCATTACTTCGACGCCATGGTGCGCTATTCGCGGCCGTGGCGCGATCTCACGCTCGGTGGGGATGCGAACGTCGGCCGGGACGTGTTCGGACACTCGTTCTTTCGGCTTGCGGGATTCGTGCGATACGGGGGTGACGCGCGGACGCGCAACGACGCATCCGTCGATACCAGTTCGGTCGATCCCGAACGCGAAAAGGGCGCGGAGTGGTTCGTCGATGCCGGTGTGAATGCGAACACCGTGAAGATCAACGTCGAACCGAATCTTCCGGTGCAAAGTACGTCCTGGTCGTACGGACCGCATTTCGCGATCGGTGCGCGGCGAGCGGTCTCGCGATTCAACGATCTCGGCGCGCGGATCGAACTCGATCAAATCCGAGGACACTCGCTGATCGGCGCGCGCTTCCTCGACTACCGTCGCCGAACGCGAGGTCCGCTCGCATTCGGTGCTTTCGTGGGTGTCGCGAGATACGATTTAGCGACGCCGGCGTATTCGATGTATGGGGGCATCGGGGTGCAGTGGCGTAATGTTATGCCGCGATGGGATGTCGACGCGGAGTTTCGGTATGCGCAGAACTTGGCAAGAGATCATGTGCTTTCGTCAGACATACAGGGAACTCGTCCCGAGACCTTTTATAAGATCGACAGCGTCGTGTTGTCACTGTCGCGGCGGTTCTAGGT
>JAKBCG010000373.1 GCA_021808035.1 Pseudomonadota bacterium | reverse complement strand
GTAATCCTTGAAAAGGTGCGGTAGAGCCGCTCGCCGAAGCGATTCACCAGGAAGTCCTCGAGGGTCGTCTCGGGCGAGCGCGGGCCAAGCCGCGCGTTCAGGTAACTGGCCCCGATCCGCGCCGTTTCGGCGAGACCCAGATTCCCGAGCGTCGCCGCGTTCAGCTTCAGCGGATAATCGAAGAAGCGCCGGCGGTAGAAGATCCGCGACAGCCGCTCGCGGACCAGCAACACCCGATCTTCGGCGCCGGCCGCGGTTCGATCCGGCGTGAACTCGCGGGCGGCGTTCTGATAGACGATCCGCAGGGGCTCACCCGGCTCGCTCGCGACCGGGAGGATCGATTGCCACCAGCGCATCACCCAGTCGGACTTCGAGAAGAACCGGTGGCCCCCGAGATCCATGCGGTTGCCGCGATACTCGATCGTCTTCGAGATCCCGCCGACCTGGGTATCGTAGTCCAGCACGACCGGACGCAGGTCGGAGCGGCGCAGCAACTCGAGCGCGGCGGTGAGTCCCGCCGGACCCGCGCCCGCGATCACCACGGTCTTGTCAGCCGCGTCTGCTCCTTCCACTGTCGTTCCGTGGGCGCCGTTCAGGTTGCCGCGGGGCGCGCGAACAGCAATTGCCGGCGCGCGAGGAAATTGCCGGCGAACGTAAAGATCGCAGCGATCGCCTTTGCGACCATGTAATCGAGCCCCAGGTGACGCACGGCGACGTAGATCACCGCATTGTTGATCAGAAGTCCGACGATGCCGATGACGGCGAACGTCACGAACTCGACGCGTCGGTTACCGACGCGGCGGGACGCGAAAACCAGCGTGATCGACAGCACGTAGGTCACCGCGAGTCCCACCGTGAACGACACGGTCGCCGCCGCGAGATACCACCAGCCGAAGAAGTGAACGAGCACGAACAAAAGTCCCGCATCGACCGCGAGCGCGATCGCCGATGCGAGCCCGTAACCCACGGCCTCTTTGAGGAGCCTTCTCATGCGCCGCGCATCCTAGCGCGAACGCGCGAGCAGTCGTAGAGGTTCCAGCCTGTCCAGGCGTCCTTGGCGGTGTGCGGAATCGCGTCGAATCCAAGATCCGGATGTGCGACAACGAACCCGAGCGCCGGGTCTGCGCAGATGTGATCGAGCAGCGCAATAGTCAGCGGCCTCGGCCACGGTCCCTTCGAGTGGCTCGCGGCGTGACGCTTCGCCGCATGGCGCTTATCGAGGACCCGGTAATCCGGGAACATCAACGGCCGCAGCACCTCCGCGCGGCGGGCGATCTCGAGCGCGGTCCGGCGCGAGAACACGACGCCGGCGGATTGATCGATCGACAGATAGTTCGGCCGGCGCAGCGTGAACCACGCGAACAGCGGGGAATCGCTCCCGTCGTCAACGAATACGTTAGCCGAGGGCGGAATCGTTCGACGCCAGTTGCTGAAGGAGTCTGGACGTGGGGTGAGACTTGGGATTCGCTTGAAACTGAACGCGAACGGAACCGTGAACGCCAGGGTTCCGGCGAGCGCGACGCTGAGCGCCGCCGGCACCGCGATCGTCCGAACACGCCGAAGCCAGAGCGCGAGGCCGAGCAGGAGCAGCAGCGGCGGAATTTTGAGTCCCAGGATGTTGCTGAGGCGCTGCACGATTAGCGATCCGCGATTCCAATTGAAATTCGTCGCGAGATATGTCCAGGAATTCCCGATCCCCCAGACGAGCACGAGCAGAACGATTGCGATCGCGCTCCAGCGAAAGTACGCATCCAGCGATCGGCCGAGGCGTCCGCGCAGCGTCCAAAGTACAAGAGCAGCCGCGAGCGCCAAAGTCCCGTCGATCGGCACGAAGGTCCACGCGAGTATCGCAAGAACCGCGCAGACCGGTCCGACCGAGGCGGTGCGCCAGCAGCGCAGGAACACCGCGGGTAGCAGAATCACACCGACCAGGGTCGTCACCCAGTCCCAGCGCCAGGCCTGGCCTTGCAGCAGGATCGCGATCGGGCCTAAGGAACTGGCGATCGCCGCGACCGCGAGGCCCGAGGCGCCGACCCACGCGGCGCCGGTGCACAGCTTGCGGATCCTCGGATCGTCGCCGAGCGTGAGGAGCGCGAGACCAACGGTCAGGAACGGGCGCGCGTTTAAGTCCCAATCGTGCAGATGCCATAGCGGCAGAAAAAGGAACTGCGAGCGCTCGCGGACGACGTCGAGCCACGCGGGGTCGAGCACCGCGAATGGTCCGGAGGTGACGTGGGCGGCGATCGCGCCGATCGATAGCAGCGCCGCCGCGGCGACCCCGCCGAGCGCGCCGATCGCGTTCCAGCGGGGACTCGTCCACAGCGCGAGCAGCAGCAGCAGCCCTGGGAACGCCATCAACGGGTGCAGCAACATCGCGATCAGCACCGCGGCGGCCGCAAGCCCCTGTCGCCGGCTGAGTGCGAGTGCGAGCGAGGCAACGACGAGTGCCTCGGCCGGCGAGCGCGCGGTGAGGTAGTCCTGGGCGTAGGTGAAGATCCCGTACGCGCCGTAGATGCCCGGGGTCAGGATCAGCAGGGCGATCGAGAACATTGCGAGTTCGCGGCCAAGGAGCGCGCGTGCGGCGAACCACCCAGCGACGAAAAATCCGGTCAGACAGACGCCGAGCAGCCACTCGCCCGCGAGTTTCAGTCCCAGCCAACGAATGAACGCCGCGAAAATCGGCGAGAAGATCATGAACCGATCTTGCGAGGTGTTGCGGAGGTAGATGTCTGCGTGCAGCGCCGGTCGGATGCGTGCGAACGCCTGGAACGCATAGATGTGCGCGTCCTGGGTGATCCCGCCGTAGCGGTGCGTCAGGG
>JAKBCG010000372.1 GCA_021808035.1 Pseudomonadota bacterium | reverse complement strand
CAAGACCCTGCACGATGCGGTGAGGGTGATGGCGAGCACGCAACTGAATCGCACCCTGGACGAAGCGGACGTGGACGATGTCGTCGCCTTTCTCGACTCGCTGACCGGGCCGTTCCCGACGCAGACGATGCCGCGCTTGCCGCCGACGCCGGGCCGCTTGTTGCAGTGACCCGCCGTCCTTGGGCGACTCGGAACGCGGCGCCTGTCGGCGCGCGGCGACGGTGCCGCGCGCCGGCAACCCGCGAATAAAATGTCGCTCCGAGGAGGCAAGACCCATGAACCAATCGATGCTCGTCGGCGCGGTGTTCGGGGCGGTCGTGGCGACCGCCGGGGCCGCCGTCGCCGGTTATCGCTATCTCGGTTCCCACGAGGCCCGCGCGCAGGTCGTCGCCGTCGTTGCGTTGCAGAAGACGCTGCGGACGCCACGGCAAGTGTGTCACGACGAGACGGTTACCCGTGTGGTACCGCCGCGCGACCGCGAGCGCCTGGCCGGCACCGGGATCGGCGCACTGGTCGGCGGCCTGCTCGGGAATCGCATCGGCGGCGGGAGCGGCAAGGTCCTCGCGACCGTCGCGGGCGCGGCGGCGGGTGGCTATGCGGGCAACCGGATCGAGAACCGGATGCAGCAAGGCAATACCTACACGACAACCGAGCAGCGTTGCGTCACGGTGTACGACATCACCCGCGAACCCGCTGGATATGAGGTGACCTACCTGCAGGGCGGCCAGCGCCATCGCATCCGGATGGCGCACGATCCGGGCAAGACCCTTCCGATTCGCGACGGGCGGGTCGTCACCAAGACCTAGCCCGGGCGGGCCCCAGCGAGCGGTGGCGTCCCGGCGCACTTGACACCGCTCGTCCAGGCTAATATGGTATTAAAGTACCATAATACGATATTTGGCTGAGGCTGGCCCTGGGGCCGACCGCCGACCGAGGCGGTGCGGCCGGGTCCCGAGAACGCGGGAGGGACGATGTCGAGCACGTCGCGAATGTCCATCGCTTCGCGAGACGACGGCGGGGCCGACGCGGCGACCCGGATCGGCGTCGATGAGCTGCGCGGTCTCCAGCTGACCCGACTGCGGTGGTCGCTGCGCTATACCTACGACCGCGTCGAGCATTTTCGCCGCCGTTGCGTCGAGGCGGGAGTCCATCCGGAGGACTTGCGCACCCTCGAGGATCTCGCGAAGTTCCCGCTGATGACGAAGGCGGATCTGCGGGACAACTATCCGTTCGGGCTCCTCGCGGTGCCGCGCACCGAGTTGCAGCGCGTGCACGCGTCGAGCGGCACGACCGGACGGCCGACCGTCGTCGCGTATACGCGACGCGACCTCGACACCTGGAGCGACCTGGTCGCGCGGTCGCTGCGGGTCGCGGGCGCGCGGCCGGGGGAGCTCGTGCACGTCGCGTTCGGGTACGGCTTGTTCACCGGTGGCCTCGGCGCGCACTACGGCGCGGAGCGCCTCGGGTGCGCCGTCGTCCCCATGTCCGGCGGCCAGACCGAGCGTCAGGTGCAGTTGATCGTCGACTTCAAACCCGACGTCCTGATGGCGACGCCGTCGTACGCGCTCACGATCGCCGAGGAATTCGCGAGGCAAGGCCGCGACGCGCGCGAGTGCTCGCTGCGCGTCGGGTGCTTCGGCGCCGAGCCCTGGACCGAGCCGATGCGCGCGGAGATCGAGCGGGCCTTCGGGATCGATGCGGTCGATCTCTATGGCCTGTCGGAGTTGATGGGGCCCGGCGTCGCCTGCGAGAGCGTCGAGACGAAGGACGGACCGATCGTGTGGGAGGATCACTTCTACCCCGAAATCATCGATCCGCAGACCGGCGCACCGCTCCCCGACGGACAGGAGGGCGAGCTGGTGCTGACCACGCTCACGAAGGAGGCGATGCCCGTGATCCGCTACCGGACCCGGGATCGCAGCCGCCTCTTGCCGCCGACGACCGGCCCGATGCGTCGGATCGCGCGGATCCGCGCGCGCACCGACGACATGATGATCGTGCGCGGCGTGAACGTGTTCCCGAGCCAGATCGAGGAACTGATCCTGAAGGTCCCCGGCCTCGCGCCGCACTATCTGATCGACCTGTCGCGCGACGGCCATCTCGACGTGATGCGCATCGAGGTCGAGATGGCATGCGATGCCGACGGCGGGGACGCCGATCGCGCCCGACGCGCCGAGGAGTTGCATCACCACGTGCGCTCGTTCATCGGGCTCGGCGCCGTGATCGAGGTCTGTCCGCCGGGAACGCTGGAGCGTTCGACCGGCAAGGCCCGCCGCGTTCGCGATCGGCGGCAGTTCTGATCGGGCGGCAATCACTGGATCGAGCGAGGTCACGCGCATGCAGAACACGCTGAAGGTCGGAATCACCAAACAGGTCTCGCTGCCGATCGACGGCCCGCGCACGATCGACTTCCTCGGCGAGCAGTTGCGGGTGTACGCGACGCCGGCGCTCGTGCGGGATTTCGAGGTCCTGTGCCGGGACCTGATGCTCGATCACTGCGACCCCGGTGAGGATTCGGTCGGCACGGGCATCTGCATCAGCCATACCGGCGCGACGCTGCTCGGGATGACCGTCGAGCTGCGTGCCGAGGTGAAGGAAATCGATCGACGGCTCGTGAAGTTCGCGCTCTCGGCGCGGGACGGCGTGGAGTCCGTGTCCGTCGGCGAGCATACGCGCGCGGTCGTCGAGGTGGAGAAGCTGCGGACGCGGCTCGCGGCGAAGGCCGCGGCGGCGAAGGCCGGCTGAGGAACGGTAGCCGGTCATGACCCGTTACGTGATGGTCGTCGATCTTCGCCGCTGCACCGGCTGCCAGACCTGCACGGCCGCG
>JAKBCG010000022.1 GCA_021808035.1 Pseudomonadota bacterium | reverse complement strand
CACGCCGCGGGCCTCGTCGGGCAGCTGCGCCAGTCGATCAACATGACGCAGCTCGCGCGCTACACGTCGGAACTGTATCGCGGCCTCGAAGCCGAGACCGGGCAGGCGACCGGCTACCGGCAGTGCGGATCGATCTCGCTCGCGACGACCGACGCACGCATGGAGGAACTGCGGCGCAACGCCTCGATGGCGAAGGTGTTCGGATTGCGCGTCGACGTCGTCGGCCGCGACGAGATCCGCGCGCTCTACCCGATCGCGGAGCTCGCCGACGTGATCGGCGGCATCCACATTCCGAGCGACGGCTACGCGAACGCGGTCGACATCACCCAGGCGCTCGCGAAGGGCGCGCGCAACCGCGGCGTCGCGATCCATCAGAACGTCAAGGTCACCCGGATCCACCACGACGGCCGGCGCGTGACCGGCGTCGAGACGGAGTCGGGGCGGATCGATGCGCAGACCGTCGTGCTCTGCGGCGGCCTGTGGACCCGCGATCTCGCCGCGAGCGTCGGCGTGACCGTGCCGCTGCAGGCCTGCGAACACTACTATGCGCTGTTCAAGGACGTCGCCGGACTGCATCCCGATCTGCCGGTGCTGCGGGACTACGACCATTGCAGCTACTTCAAGCAGGATGCGGGCAAGCTCCTCGTCGGCGCGTTCGAGCCGCACGCGCGTCCCTGGGGGATGGAGGGGATCCCGGAGGACTTCGAATTCGGCGAGATCGCCGGCGACTTCGCGCACTTCGAGCCGGTGCTCGTCGACGCGATGCGGCGCATTCCGGCGCTCGAGGGCGCGGGGCTGCAGAAGTTCTTCTGCGGGCCGGAGAGCTTCACGCCGGACGTGCGCTACCACCTCGGCGAGTCGCCGGAGCTCGCGAACTGCTTCGTCGCGGCCGGCATGAACTCGATCGGTCTGCAGTCCGCGGGCGGCGTCGGCAAGGTCGTCGCCGAGTGGATACGCGACGGCCACCCGCCGGTCGACCTGTGGGAGGTCGACGTTCGGCGGAACATGCCGTTCCAGGCGAACCGCAAGTACCTGCGCGCCCGGGTGCGCGAGAGTCTCGGCCTGTTGTACGCGACCCACTGGCCGTTCCGGCAGTACGAGACCGCGCGCGGGGTGCGCCGCTCGGCGCTGCACGACCGGCTCGCCGCCGCGGGTGCGTGCTTCGGCGAGGCATTCGGCTGGGAACGCGCGAACTGGTACGCGTCACCGGGCACCACGCCCCGCTACGAGTACAGTTACGGCCGTCAGAACTGGTTCGAGCACAGCGCCCGCGAGCATCTCGCGGTGCGCACCGCGGTCGGGCTGTTCGATCAGTCCTCGTTCGCGAAATTCCGGCTGGAAGGCGCCGACGCGGTGCGGGTGCTGAACCGGGTCTCGGCGAACGACGTCGACGTCGCGCCCGGCCGGGTGGTGTATACGCAGTGGCTGAACGAGCGCGGCGGCATCGAGGCGGACCTGACGATCACGCGGCTCGCGCACGACGCGTTCATGATCGTCGGCGGAGCGGAGACCGAGACGCGCGACTTCGACTGGCTCCGGCGGCACATCGAGCCGGGCGAGAACTGCGTGCTCACCAACGTGACGTCCGGCTTCGGGGTGATCTCGGTGATGGGCCCGCGTTCGCGCGAGTTCCTGCAGTCGCTGACGCCCGACGATCTCGGGAACGCCGCGTTCCCGTTCGCGACCAGTCGCACGATCGAGCTCGCCTGTGCGCTCGTGCGCGCGACCCGGATCACCTACGTCGGCGAGCTCGGCTGGGAGCTCTACGTCCCGACCGAGTTCATGGTCGGTGTCTACGAGGAGCTGACCGGCGCGGGCGCCGCGTTCGGCCTCGAGCACGCGGGCTACCACGCGCTCAACTCGCTGCGCATCGAGAAGGCCTACCGGCATTGGGGCCACGACATCACCGACGAGGAGACGCCGCTCGAGGCGGGCCTCGGCTTCGCGGTGAAGTTCGACAAGCCGGGCGGCTTCATCGGCCGGGATGCGCTCCTCGAGCAGCGGCGCGCCGGCGTGCGGCGGCGGCTGGTGCAGTTCAAGCTGGACTCTCCGGAGCCGCTGCTGTACCACAACGAGCCGATATGGCGCGCGGACGCGCTGGTCGGGCACGTGCGCTCGGGGATGTTCGCGCATTCGCTCGGCGCCGCGGTCGGCCTCGGCTACGTCAGCATGCCCGATGGTGCGCCGTTCGACGCGATCGGCGCGAGAGACTACGAGATCGAGATCGCCGGCCGACGCCATGCGACGACCGCGTCCCTGCAACCCCTGTACGACCCGCGGAACCAGCGGATTCGGGCCTGAGCCCGAGGAGGACATCGAGTGACCACGTCGAGCACCAGCGCCGCGGAGCGCTCCCCCGCCCCGGCCCTGTTCACCCTGGAGCGCGAGTACTACTGCGCCGAGGACGCGTACCAGCGCGATCTCGCGCGCGTCGTGAACCGCAAGTGGATCGTCGCGGGGCACGTCGACTCGCTGCGCCGCAAGGGCGACTATTTCCTGTTCCGGGTCGGACCGGAGTCGATCATCGTCGTGCGCGGCGAGGCGGGATCGATCAACGCGTTCTACAACGTCTGCCGGCATCGCGGCTCGCTGATCTGCACCGAGACCACCGGCCACGTACAGCGGCTCACCTGTCCTTACCACGCCTGGTCTTACGGACTCGACGGCCAGCTGCTCGCCGCGCGGCTGATGCCGACCGACTTCTCGAAGGCCGACCACGGCTTGCACCGCTGCCACGTCCGGGTTTTCCACGGGTTCGTGTTCGTGAACCTCTGCGAGCAAGCGCCCGTCGACTTCGACGCGACCTTCGGCACGATGGATCCGTATCTCGATTTCCACTCGTTCGCGGACGCAAAGATCGCGCATCGGGCCTCCTATCCGACGACCGCGAACTGGAAACTGGTCGTCGAGAACTTCATCGAGTGCTACCACTGCACTCCGTCGCACCCCGAGTTCTGTTCGATGCATCCGGCGGACGCGTTGATCGCATTCGGCGCGGGGCCGAGCTCGGGCCCGGCGGAGGCGGTGGACGCATATCGTCCGCAGCTCGAAGCCTGGGAGCGGCGCGCGGCCGCGCTCGGGCGTCCGATCGGCACGATCGACGACGGACCGGAGTCCTCGCACCTGCGATTGCTGCTGCAGCGTCCGATCCGGCCGGGCTACGAGACCGAGACCGAGGATGGCCGGTTCGTGGCCTGCCTGATGGGCAAGCGCCTCGGTGGCGACCAGGGTCGCATGTACGTGTCGTTCAGCCCGTTCAACCACCTGGTCGCGACCAACGACTTCGCGGTGCTGTTCCAGTTCTCGCCGCGCGGCCCGATGCACACCGACGTCGAACTCACCTGGCTCGTCGACGGCAAGGCGACGGACGTGGACGTTGCGAGGATGATCTGGGGATGGGACCGGACGACGTTGCAGGACAAGGAGATCACCGAGAACAATCAGGCGGGCATCCTGTCGAGCCGGTACCGGCCGGGCCGCTACTCCGAGCACGAGCGCCGGGTCGCGACCTTCCAGGAGTGGTATCGGCGCGAGATCGGGGCTCCCGGCGCGGCCTGAAGGCCGCGCCGTCGGCCGTCCGGGACCGGGACCGGGAGCGCCGTCCTCAGCGACCCTCGTCGACGGCGTCCGGCGGCCCGACCGGCGGCCCGACCGGCGGCTGCGCGCCGGCGTGGGTCGCCGACAGCCGCTTCATCGACGGCACCGCCGCGGCGGCGATCAGCGTGCAGACGATCGCGGCGTAGCCGAGTTCGTTGAACAGGCGGGTGTAGACCGGCAGGGTCGCGACGTGCAGCGCGTCGCTGAACTGCACCAGCCGCTGTTGGGTCGCGGCCGGGAGCGCCGCGAACGGCGCGGCGTGCGCGGCCGCGAGCGTCCTCGCGAGCTGCGATGCGTCGTCCACGGGGAGCGCGCCGACCCATCCGCGGAAATCGTCGAGCTTCAGCGCGAGCGCTTGCGGGTAGTGCGCGGTCACCCAACCCGCGCCGCGGACCGGGACCGCCTTCACGATCTCGGCCACGCGGCTCGGCAGGCTCGCGAAGTTCGCGACGACGCCACCGAGGTACTGCGATATGCCGGTCGCGACGAAATACGCGCCCATCATGAAGCCGCCCATGCGCTGCGGGATGTAGCGCGCGATCATCGCGAGCCCGAGCCCGCTCACCAGCAGCTCGCCGAGCGAATAGAAGCCGTAGCCCCAGATCATGTACCAGGACGAGGTCATGCCGTTCACGGCGCCGCGGCCGGCGATCCCGTAGATGAAGAAGCCGATCGCGACGACCGAGAATCCGAGTGCGAACTTGGCGGCGATCGACAGGTCCTTGCCGCGCGCGCCGGCGCGCGCATAGGCCCAGGCGAGCACCGGGCTCAGCAGCATGATCCAGATCGGATTCAGCGCCTGATACTGTGCCGGCGTCCACGTCCACAACCTGATTCCGAACAGGGTCTGGTGCCAGTCCACGTTGCGCAGCGCGAACAGCGCGAGCGACGTCGACATCTGCTGATAGAAGATGAAGAAGAAGATCGTCTGCACGACGAGCACGAGCGCGGCGATCAGGCCGGCGCGCTCGTGGGGGCGGCTGTTCGCGATCAGGTGGACGAAGATCCCGAGCAGCACGGCGCCGGCGGCGTAGACGAACACCCGCGCGACCGACTCGTACTGCAGCACCACCGCCGAGAGCGCGACGCAGAGCACCGCGCCGGCGAGCACCGCCGCGAGCCGGCCCGGCACCGGCGGCGCGGCGTCGGGCTCGGAACCGATGCGCTGCATCGCCTTGCGCATCAGGTAGAAGTTCGTCAAGCCGATGCCGAGACCGATGAAGCACACCGCGAACGCGGCGTGCCAGCCGAGATTGTGACCGTAGTCGCGGTTCACCTCGTCCTTGATCCATGGCGTCAGCAGCATCGACACGGTCGAACCGACGTTGACCGCCATGTAATACATCGTGAACGCGCTGTCGATCTTCGCGTCGTCGCCTTCGTAGATCTTGCGGACGAGGTTCGCCGCGTTCGGCTTGAACAGCCCGTTGCCGACGACGATCACGCCGAGCGCTCCGAACAGCGTCCAGGTGGTCTCGCTGGGGATGGACATCAACGCATAACCGAGCGCGAGCACGACGGCGCCGACCAGCATCGTCCGCCGGGTCCCGAGGTACCGGTCGCCGATCCAGCCGCCGACAGCCGGCGCGACGTAGATCAGCGCGGCGGCCGCGCTCCACACGAGGTTCGCCCGGTCGTCGGGGAATCCGAGCCGCTGCACCATGTAGTACACGATCAGCGCCTGCATTCCGTAGAAGCCGAACCGCTCCCACATCTCGATCAGGTAGACGACGGCGAAGGATCGCGTCTGGGTCGCAGGCGGAGCGGGCGTTTGCATCGTGACCACCGTTTCAACGCATAATGCGCGCAAGGTTACCTGATTTTCCTGCCGTGACATCCGGAGCTGCGATGCCGCCGTCCATTCGTGGGTCCTGGGCTCGTTCGACCCTGCTGTTCGTCTGCCTTGCGGCCGTCGCGCACGCGGCCGGATTCCCGCCGGCGCTGTTCGGCGGATTGCGCTGGCGTTCGATCGGGCCATTTCGCGGCGGCCGCGCGCTCGCCGCGACCGGCGTGCCCGGCGAGCCGCTGCATTTGTACTTCGGTGCGGTCGACGGCGGCGTCTGGGAGACCCGTGACGCCGGGCGGACCTGGCGGCCGATCTTCGACCGCGAGCCCACCGCGTCGATCGGCGCGATCGCGGTCGCGCCGTCCGATCCCCGCGTGATCTACGTCGGCACCGGCGAGGCGGACATGCGGTCGGACATCGCGCAGGGCGACGGGGTGTACAAGTCGACCGACGGCGGACGGACCTGGACGCACCTCGGCCTCGAGGACTCCCGGGAGATCGCTGCGATCCTCGTCGACCCGCACGACGCGAACATCGTGTACGTCGCGGCGCTTGGACATCCGTACGGGCCGAACGCCGAGCGGGGCGTGTTCAAGTCGACCGACGGGGGCGCGACCTGGCGCAAGGTGCTGTACCGCGGGCCCGATACCGGTGCGGTCGACCTCGCGTTCCAGCCGGGAGATCCCGAAGTCGTCTATGCGGCACTCTGGCAGACCCGGCGGCCGCCGTGGAACGTCTATCCACCCTCGAGCGGTCCGGGTGGCGGCTTGTTCGTCTCGCGCGACGGCGGCGCGCATTGGCGCCGCCTTCGGGGTGGCTTGCCGGCGCGCACCGGTCGCATCGGCATCGCGTTGTCGCCGGCCGATCCGCAGCGCGTCTATGCGCTCGTCGACGCCGCCGACGGCGGTCTGTACCGATCCGACGACGGCGGCGCGCACTGGCGCCGCGAGAGCGCCGATCCGCGGATCTGGCAGCGCGGCTGGTATTTCGGCGGGGTCACGGTCGATCCGACGAACGCGGATCGCGTCTGGGTGATGAACACGATCGTATTGCGCTCCGACGACGGTGGCCGGGTATTCCTGCCCGAGAAGGGCGATCCGACCGGCGACGACTTCCACTCGCTGTGGATCGACTCGAGTGCGCCGCGCCGGCGCATCCTCGCGTCCGACCAGGGGGTCGTGATCACCTTGAACGGCGGCCGGACCTGGAGCTCCTGGTACAACCAGCCTACCGCGCAGATCTATCACGTCGCGACCGACGACGCGTTCCCGTACGACGTGTTCGGCGCGCAGCAGGACTCCGGCGCGGTGATGTTGCCGAGCCGCACCCTCTCGAGCGACGGGATCGCGATGCCGCAGTTCCACGAGATCGTTCCGGGCGGTGAGAACGGGATGATCGCGCCGGACCCGCGCGATCCGAACCTCGTCTACGGAGGGCACGTGGACCGTCTGGACCTCGCCACCGGCCAGACCCGGTCCGTGGATCCCACGCTCGCATATCCCGCCATCGACCGGGCGACCTGGACCCTGCCCCTCGTGTTCTCGCCGAAGGACCCGCGGCGGCTGTATTTCGCGAATCAGCGGCTCTACGAGACCCGCGACGGCGGACTGCATTGGAAGCGGATCAGTCCCGATCTCACCCGTCCGGATCCGGCCGTTCCCTCGACCCTCGATCCACCGACCGTCGCCGACAACCTCGGACGCGGTCCGCGGCGCGGGGTGATCTACAGCGTCGCGCCGTCGCGCAGGGACGCCGCGCAGATCTGGGCCGGCACGGACGACGGTTGGCTGTGGCGCAGCGACGACGACGGCGCGCACTGGCGCAACGTCACGCCGCCGGGCGTGACCGCGTGGTCGAAGATCGCGTCGATCGACCCGTCGCATTTCGATCGCCGCACCGCCTACGTCGCGGTCGACCGCCATCGCCTCGACGACGACCGACCGTACGTGTATCGCACCCATGACGGAGGCAAGACCTGGACGCGGATCGTCGCCGGGATCCCGGCGGACGACTTCGTGAACGTCGTGCGCGAGGACGATCGGCGCGCGGGCCTGCTGTACGCCGGGACCGAGAGCGGCGTCTACGTGTCCTTCGACGACGGCGACCACTGGCAGAGCCTGCGGCTCAACATGCCGGTCACGTCGATCCGCGACATCGACGTGCACGGCGACGATCTCGTGATCGCGACCCACGGACGCGGATTCTGGATCCTCGACGACGCGACCCCGCTGCGGCAACTGACGCCGGCGGTCACGGCCGCCGCCGCGTGGCTGTTCGCGCCGGCGGATGCGGTCCGGCTTCGGATCCCGGATTTCCTCGGCACGCCGATGCCCGACGAGGAGCCGAAGGCGAAGAATCCTCCGGATGGCGCCTACATCGACTACGTGTTGAACCGCCGACCCACCCCGAAGGTCACGCTCACGATCCGCGACGCGTCCGGTGCCGTGGTGAGACGCTGGTCGAGCGCCGATGCGCGGCGGGTCCCGGACCTTGCAACGATCGATTACGCTCCCGAATGGGCGCGGCCTCGCGCGCGGGTGTCGACGGCGCCCGGCGCGCACCGCCTGGTCTGGGACTTCACGTGGACGGCGCCGGCGGGGCTCGCTGCGAAGGACGCCGTCTGGGCATCACCGGGGCGGTACACCGCGGTACTCGCCGTCGACGGCCAACGCCTCGTGCAATCCTTCCGGGTGGTGCCGGACCCGCGCGTGTCGGTTACGGCCACCGGCTATCGTCGGCAGTTCGAACTGGCCACCGGGATCGATCGCCTGCGCGGCGAGGTCGCCCGGGCGCAGTCGCGTCTCGCCGGATTGCGGCGGCGGCTCGTTGCCGCCCGCCCGCACGCACCAGCCGGCGAGCGGCCGCGAATCGATGCGTTGATCGTGAAAATCGATGCGCGGCTCGGGGAGATTCCGCCGCCGAATCCGTTCGACGACTACGGCTATCCGCCCTCGTCGGTTGCGAGCTTGCAATTCGCGGACACCGCGCTCGCGCACCTGTTCGTCGCGGTCGACGGTGCCGACGCGGCGCCGAGTCCCGATGCGCTCGCCGGCTGGCGGCGGATCGAGCCGATCGCGGCGAACGCGGTTCGCGCCGCGCACGAGCTGCTGCGCGATGCGGTCGCGACCGAGGGTCGTGCCCGCGTCGCTCGATGAGCGGCCGACCGGTGCCGGCATGCGCTCGATACTGATCGTCTATCACAGCGACACCGGCGGGACCTTGCAAATGGTCGAGGCCGCGGCACGCGGCGCGGCCGACGCGGACGCCGCGGTCGAGGTGGGCGTGCGGCACGCCGATCAGGCGGGCGCGGAAGACTTGCTGCGTGCGGACGGTTACCTGTTCGCGACGCCGGAGAACCTCGCGGCGATCAGCGGCGTCGTGAAACGCTTCTTCGACAGGACCTACTACGCGGTCCTCGACCGGATCGCCGGGCGTCCCTATGCGGCGATGGTCTGCGCCGGGAGCGACGGTCATAACGCCGCGCGCCAGATCGAGCGGATCGCGACCGGCTGGCGGTTGCAGGCGATCGCCGAGCCGTTGATCGTCTGCACGCACGCGCAGACGCCGGAGCAGATCCTGCGCGCGAAACAGATCGGCGAACCGGACCGCGCACGCTGCGGCGAGCTCGGCGCGACGCTCGCGAGCGGCGTCGGACTCGGAATCTTCTGATGCGGCGGCCGGGGGCGAGGGATGAGCGCTGAGTCCTGGGACTTGCCTGACCCGCACGTCGTGTCCTTCGACGTCGCCGACGCGGACATCGACGAATACCAGCACGTGAACAACGCGGTCTACATGACCTGGTTCGACCGTGCCGCGTGGGACCATTCCGCGCACCTCGGCCTGCCGATCGGCGAGTGTCTCGCGCTCGACCGCGGCATGGCCGTGGTGCGCAGCGTGATCGCCTACCGGCGGCCGGCCTTGCGCGGCGACCGGATCGAGGTCGCGACCTGGCTCGTGCCGGGGACCGGGCCGCTGCGGATCGGGCGCCGCTTCCAGGTCCGCCGCGCGGGCGGCGTGACGCTCGCGCGCGCCGGGATCGACTACGCCTGCATCGCGTTGACCAGCGGCCGGCCGTCGCGCTGGCCGGAGTCCTTCGTGCGCTGCTACGTGCCTTCGCCGTCGGTCGTCGCGGCATTGCCCGGACTCGCGGCGCTGTGATCTCGCGAGCCGCACCCTGCGCCCGACTATTGAATCGTCAGGCGATTCTCCACGTTGACGACCCCCGGCGCGGCCCAGGCGGCTCGCGCCGCGTCCTCGCGCTCCTGCCAGGTGTGTACGCGGCCGACGAGCGTGACCGTCGAGTCGTGCACCTGTACCGCGATCTCCTTCGCGTCCAGCAACGCATGCCGCTTGAACGCGTCCTCGATCTTGCTCTTCACGTCGGCGGGCTTGACCGCCGAGAGCACCCGGATGTTGTTGGTCACGCCCTTGACGCCGATCAGGTTGCGCATCGCGTTCTCGGCGGCCACCCGCTGGAACCCCCAGTTCACCTGCCCCGTCAAGGTGATCCACCCATCGTTGACCACCGGCTTGATCTCGGCCGCGACGGTCGCGACGTGCCAGCGCAGGGCGTTCGCGGCCGCCTCGGCGATCTCGGTGTCGTTGCGGGCGCCGGCGACCGGAATCCGCACCTGCAGTTCGTTCGCGATCGCGCGTACGCCGCCGACGCGCTTCGCGATGTCCTCGGCGTTCCAGCGGTCGGAGAATTGCGGAACCTCGCCGGTCAGCGTGACCACGCCGTCCTTGACGATCACGCCGATGTTGCGGTCGTCGACGCTGGGATCCCACTGCAGCTCGCTCTGTACGTCGCGACGGATGTCGTTGTCGGATTTCATGACTGTGCGCTCCTTCACCTCGAGCCGGGCCATCCGTGGCCCCCGGATATCGATCCTTCGGCGCAAAGTCTGCGAGCGCCGCCCCGGCGACGCCATGCGGACTTATCGCTAGCGGCCTAGCGGATTGATCAGTGCCCGGCTCGGCCGCACCGCGGATCCGGTCGGGCCGACCCTGGGGATTTCCCAAGGAGACAAACGTAAAAACCCGTATAGTTGCCTCGCGACGACGGCCGCAGACTCGTCTACCGGATGGCCGCGCGGGTTGGGTCGAGGGGGCCTTCTTGCATGTCACCCGTTGCAAGGATCAGCGAGCATTGGTCTGCAGCGAAGCGATACCTGCTCGCGGCCGGGATATTTTGCATCGCAGTCGGGCTGCGGCTCACGATCATGCCGCCGGTGCCCGGGTTGAACCTCGTCGTTTTCTATCCGGCGGTCGCCATCGCCGCGGTTTTTTGCGGCGCAGGCGCCGGTATCGCGGTGTCGGTCGCGAGCGCCCTGGCCGCGTACTTGTTGCTGCTGCCGTCCCCGGGCCTCGTCTCGGATCGCGATGCGGCCGCCGCGGCCGCGATGTTCTTCGCGACCGCGCTTGGGATCGTCTGGATCGTCTGGCGGATGCGCGTCTATGCGGGCCGTTGGCGTGGCGCCGCCGCAAAAGCGCATGCCAGCGAGCTGCGCTATCTGGCGGTGATCGAGGACATGACCGACCTGGTGCAGCGCTACCGCCCCGACGGTGTGCTGGTGTTCGTCAACGGCGCGTTCTGCCGCATGGTCGGCAGGACGCGCGACGAGATCCTCGGTACGCACTGGTCGCTTTACCTGATCTGCGAGGACGCCAGCGAGGTCCAGGCGCGATATGCGACACTCGGGCCGGCGGATCCGATCATCACGATCGAATGCCGGATCACGCGCGCGGACGGGGAGATCCGCTGGGTGCAGCTCGTCAATCGCGCGCTGTTCGACGGCGACGGGCGGCTCCAGGAGATCCAGTCCGTCGGCCGTGACGTCACCGAGCACAAGCGCCTGGAGGCCGAGCTCGAGGCCGCGCGCAACGCCGCGGTGCAGGCGAACGAGTTCAAGTCGCGCTTCCTCGCGTCCGCGAGCCATGACCTGCGCCAACCGCTGCAGACGATCTGGAGCCTGCACGCGGTGCTGTCCCGGTCGCTCGCCGGCGGTCCGCTTCAGCCCTCGCTCGCGCTGCTCGAGGAGGCCGTACGGTACCTCGACGACACGCTCGCCGCGCTGATGGACGTGAACCGGATCGAACGGGGGGTGATCGTCCCGGTCCAACGCGACTTCCGGCTCACCGAGATGCTGCATCGCCTGCGCGCGGATTTCTCGGTTGCGGCGTCGGCGCGCGGCCTCGCCCTCGGCATCGACGACAGCGCGGAGGTCGTGCGCAGCGACCCCACGCTCTTGCCGGTGATCCTGCGGAACCTGCTCGCCAACGCGATCAAGTACACCCCCCGTGGCGAGGTGCGCCTGCGGGTGCGCCGCGACGGCGCGCGGCTCGCGATCGACGTGACCGACAGCGGTGTCGGGATCGACCAGGAGCACCTGCCGCGGATCTTCGAGGCGTTCTATCGGGTGGATGCGACCGGGCTCGATCAACGTCGCGGGGTCGGGCTCGGGTTGTCGATCGTGCACAGCCTGTGTCGGCTGCTCGACCACGAGGTGCGGGTCGAGTCCGAGGTCGGTCGGGGATCGACGTTCACCGTGTCCCTGCCGTGCGGTACCGCGGACGAGGCCGCCACGCAGAACGCCGCGGCGCCCGAGCCGCGCGCCGCATGTCCCCCGGCGTCGCCGGGCGGGCCGACGGGCCGTCGCGGGACGATCCTGCACGTGGAAGACGACGCCGGCGTCGCCCGCTCGATGGGCCTGCTGCTCTCGCTCGAGGGCTACGACGTCGTGCACGCCGCCTCGCGCGCCGAGGCCTTGCGCCGCGTCGAGGAGGGCGTGCGGCCGGACCTGATCCTGTGCGACTTCCACCTGCAGCAAGGCCAGACCGGCGACCAGGTGGTGAGCGAACTCGCCGAGGCGCTCGGCCGCAAGCCGCCGACGATCGTGTTGACCGGCGACATCTCGGACCGGCAAATCGGCAAGGCGCGGGCGATCGCCGACCGGATCCTGCCGAAACCGGTCGATATCGACGTATTGCTGCGCGAGTTCGACGGACTGCTGGTCGCGGTCCCTTCCGCCCCGGCGGCACTGTCGCTACACTAAGGGCGCCGGTTCGCACCCTGAAGGAGACCGGTCGGCGAGCGTCCTCCCGGACGCCCGGTCCGGGTGAACATCCGATGCAGTGCCCGCGGTCCCCTCGCGGAGGAGTGACTCGATGATTGCAACACGCACGCCCGCCGCCCCGATCAACTGGGTGACGTTGGCGATGTTCGTGGCGACGACCGCGGCGGCCGTCGTGCTGGTGCCGTGGTACGGGTTCGCCCACGGCTACCGGGCCTCGGAGTGGATCTGGTTCGCGGCATTCCTGAGCACCAACGAGCTCGCAATCACCTGTGGCTACCATCGGCTGTTCGCGCACTCGACCTACGAGGCGCGGCCGGCGCTGCGGCTCGTCTATCTGCTGCTCGGGGCGATGGCGTTGCAGAACAGCGCGCTCAAATGGAGTGCGGATCACCGCAAGCACCATCGCTACATCGACGATCCCGATCGGGATCCGTACTGCGCGCGCCGCGGCTTCTGGTTCTCGCACATCGGCTGGATGCTGCGCGACTATCCGAGCGGCGACCAGGACCTGAACACGGTCCGGGACCTGCAGCGCGACCCGCTGGTGATGTGGCAGCAACGGCACTATCTCCCGATCGCGATCGCGATGAACGTCGGCGTGCCGCTGCTGATCGGCTGGTGGAGCGGCGACATCGTCGGAATGCTGCTGCTCGTCGGCGTGCTGCGCCTGGTCGTGAGCCACCACTTCACCTTCTTCATCAACTCGCTCGCGCACATGTGGGGCTCGCAGCCGTACACCGAGGAGAACACCGCGCGCGACAATTTCGTGCTCGCGTTCCTGACCTACGGCGAGGGATATCACAACTTCCATCACATGTTCGCGCACGACTACCGCAACGGCGTGCGCCTGTGGCAGTGGGACCCCTCGAAGTGGTTCATTCGCGCGATGCAGGGCCTCGGGCTCGCGTACGGGCTGAAGCGCGTGCCCTGGTTCAAGATCGAGCGCGCGATCCTCGACGCGCAGTTCCGCATGACCGAGCGCCAACTCGCGCGCAACCCGGGCCGTGCGCAGGTCGAGCACCTGCGGCGGCGGGTCGCCGAGGAATACGAGGCGTTCTGCCGGATCGTCTCGGCCTGGACCGATGTCCGGGAGCAACTCGCGAATGCGAGGCGGGCGGTCGCCGAACGATGGGAACGCTCGACACTGCAGCTGCGCCTGCGGGAGCTGGAATACGAACTGCGCTTCCAGCGGCGCCGCATGCGGGTGCTCCAGGCGCAGCTCGACTGACGGTCGGGTGACCGGCCCGCGGCGTTCGCGCGGGATCGTAGGGACGCGGATTGGGAGGGTTGGAGGATGAACGCGGCTCCACAGCCGGTCGATTCGCGCGCGAACGGCCGGGAATCGTTGGAAGCGAAGCTGTTGCGGCGTCTGCTCGCGCGGATCGGCGAGCCGCCGATCGACTTCGTGTTCGGCTGGACCGGCGAGCGCGTCGAGACGCAACCGGGTCCCGCGGTTGCGACCGTGCGGATCGCCGATCGTGCGACGCTCCTCGGGTTGGTCGCCGATCCCCAGGTTCGATTCGGCGATGCGTACAGTGAAGGTCGGATCGAGATCGAGGGCGACCTGATCGAACTGATGAACGTCTTATACCGCAGCGGCGCCGATCGTGAGGACCCGATCCCGCAGCGGATCGCCGGATGGGTCCGCCGGCCGCGGCGCAACACGCTCGAGGGCTCGCGCGACAACATCCACCATCACTACGACCTCGGCAACGATTTCTACGCGCTGTGGCTCGGCGAGACGATGGCCTACACCTGCGCGTACTTCCCGCGCGCGGATGCCGGACTCGACGAGGCGCAGGTCGCGAAGATGGACCACGTGTGCCGGAAGCTGCGGTTGTCGGCGAGCGATTCGGTCGTCGAGGCGGGCTGCGGTTGGGGCGGGCTCGCGCTGCACATCGCCGGCCGCTACGGCGCGAAGGTCAGGGCGTTCAACATCTCGAAGGAACAAATCGCGTTCGCCCGCCGGCGCGCCCGCGAGCTCGGGCTCGACGGACGCGTCGAGTTCGTCGAGGACGACTACCGCAACATCCGCGGGCGCTACGACGCGTTCGTCTCGGTCGGGATGCTCGAACACGTCGGCGTGGAGAATTACGCGACCCTCGGGCGCATCGCGCGCGAGTCGATCGGCGCGGACGGCCGCGGGCTGATCCATTCGATCGGCCGCAACCAGCCCGGATCGCTCCATCCGTGGATCGAGAAGCGCATCTTCCCGGGTGCCTACCCGCCGTCGATCGGCCAGATGATGCAGCTGTTCGAACCGACGGACCTCTCGGTGTTGGACGTGGAGAACCTTCGTCTGCACTACGCGTTGACCTTGCGGCACTGGCTGCGCCGGTACGAGACCGCGATCGACCGGGTGCGGGAGTTGTTCGACGAGCGGCTGGTCCGCACCTGGCGGCTGTATCTCGCGGGGTCGGTCGCGGCGTTCGAGTCCGGCGTGCTGCAGCTCTTCCAGGTGATGTTCACCGGTCGCGAGAACAACGACGTTCCGCTCACGCGCGAGTACCTCTACGCCCGCTAGGGTTTCGATGCGCAGCGCCGAGATCATCATCGTCGGAGGCGGTCCCGCGGGATCGTCGGCGGCCGCGCGCCTGGTCGCGGCGGGCGCCGACGTGCTGCTGCTCGATCGTGAACGCTTTCCGCGGCACAAGCTGTGCGCGGGCTGGATCACGCCCGAGGTCGTCGCGGACCTCGGGATCGACGTCGGCGCGTATCCACACCGCT